>CAVUMJ010000207.1:0-6245 GCA_963741375.1 uncultured Pseudomonadota bacterium | reverse complement strand
AAGCCAGTATCAGGTAGTAATGGATTATTGGCTATATTTGAAATATTTGATCCAGCCTAAATATCTGCAATTGCGTTATGAAGACACAGTCGCTGATTTTACCGGCAGCTATCAAGCAGTATTCAATTTCCTGGGCCTGCAATGGGCGGACGAAGTCAACCAATTCTACGAACTCGCTAAAGGCCGTTATATCTCCACACCAAGTTTTGCTTCAGTTTCCCAACCCATATACAAAACGGCGCTGGCCCGCTGGAGAAATTACGCCACGCACTTCAAAACGGCCATGCCACAGCTTAAGCGTTTTCTGCTGGAGTTCGGTTACCCGGAAGACTGATTTACTTATGTTCGAGGCATTTACAGGTATTAAGCGGTGCACATAGGTAAAGGCGTTACCGCGCGAAACCCGCAAAAAATTCAATAATTTCTTGTCAACCTGCAGTGATTGCAGTTGATGTTTTTATAGTTCCGGGCTACTGCGTTCCGTTGGTTTATCAGCTCCGGCTAACATCTGATTGATGATTGAGCTCAATAAAAGCACAGAAAATTTAGACTTTCAATACAGAATTGGTTAAAAAACACAGTTTAATTTATCTATTTGCCGAAATTATCTTTGTATATCTAGCTAAATAAGACGTCTTTTTTGTGTAAATTGAAAGACATGAAAAAAATAGGGGATATACCATAAAAAAATTCGTTAAATAACGCAGTTTAATTTTTTTTTCCTCTCCATAGAAGTTACGTTGACATTTTTGGTCAATTAAGTGTTAGGTAATGGATTGAATTTGCATAAGAAAACACTAATAAAGCTTAAATTATTTTTGGGAGCGCATTTGGCATATTCCGTGCGTATAGGTCTTAGGTTTGATAAAGCACTAAAATTTGAGATCAAATTATCAAGTTCTAACTGCTTAATCTTGCTCAAAAAGATCAGTATTTGATCGGACATATATAACTTATGAAATTTAATAAAAAAGGAAATTAAAGGAAATTATATGATTAACAAATTAAGCAACTCCATAAAACTCATCCTTGCAGGCGCGGCCGTAGTGGCTAGCAGCAGCGCTTACGCTTTTACTGAAGGTGGCGGTGTAGGCGTGAGCCAGACTTGGGCGGGAGGTAGTGACGTGTTGGGCTCTAATGTTGCCATCCAAGGCCTTAATATAGGTATTAACACCGACAAATCCTGGACCAGCAACCCAACTTTGGGTAATGATGCCTGGGGCCATGCAGGCGCCTGGTATGCTTTTGACAACACCGCCACCCAAAATGTGGTAATCAACGCCGCAGCGGTAACCGGAAATTATGATATTGCTTTCACAGTTTGGGCAACTGGTTCCGGCGTTTTTAACGGCGGCACCAACGGCGCTACAAGCGGATACGCTGAAGCAGGTCCATTCGGCACCCCTGCTCACGACTTCAACCAAGTGAGTCAATTGGGCGCCAACGGCACTATATGGATGGCCAATCCAACCATTACCGGCACCGGCAGTCAAAACTCAGGCGAAGCAGGCGCAGGTAACGCACTTGAAACTCTGGCTTACGCCAACTCAGGCGTTTCCGGTACCAACAGTTATGGCGGAGTCATCAACACCGGTATAAACCAGGTTGCGACTGATAACACCTATTTCTCCGGCAGTGTTGGCGGCTATACAACATCTAGCAACGGCGCCAGCCAAAGCGATGCCTATCTCCAATTCAATAACCTGGCAGCCGGTTGGTACGTTATATTCTTAGGCGGCGCCAATAATGCTGAAACTGTATCAACCAACTTTAACTTGACCATAGCTAGCGGCACAGCAAGCGCGGTGCCGCTTCCAGGTGCAGTGTATATGTTCGGCGCAGGCATAGCTGGCTTAATGGCTGCTGCTCGCAGAAAATCACAAGCAGCTTAAGACTATCTATCAAGCCGCGTAGCAGGGAGCCGCGCGGCCTATTAATCCTGTTAAGTCTATCCGGTTTTCGGATAGGAACAATCTGAGCTGTTTTTCAAAATCCAAGGCAAATCCCATGTCGTTCAAGTTTCTTTATCCATTCAGCCCTGCCATTTTATTATTTTTGAGTTCAATCGCTTTGGCTTCTTCGCCGGCCGACGCACCGTTGCCAATGAGTTTGCAAGGGATTACTCCGCCGCCGACACCCGGTTTGCTGGACGGTCCAAACCCCATCATCAGAGATAAAAATATGGCCATCGCGCTGGGAAAGGCCTTGTTCTGGGACACCGCGGTGGGCAGCGACGGCAATGCCTGCGCCAGTTGCCATTTTAACGCCGGCGCCGACAACCGCATCAAAAATCAGCTGGCGCCAGGTGGCGTCGACTCTACTTTAGCCACCGCCAATACTTTTGAGTCCACAGCAAGCGGTAATACCGGCGGACCGAATTACACCATAACCAGCTCCGATTTCCCATTTTTTCAGTTAAGTAACCCGCTGGACCCTAGTTCCGCAGTACTTTTCAATACCGACGATGTTATGGGGTCACAAGGCACTTTTTCCGGACAGTTCACTGCCGTACTTCCCAATAATTTCTCGTTGCCGGTAACACCTGGCAACGACATCTGCACTCGCGCCGCCGACCAGGTCTTTCACGTTGGCGCCTACGGCGCCCGCAAAGTTACGCCGCGTAACGCCCCCACAGTCATTAACGCTATTTTCAATTTCCGCAGTTTCTGGGACGGCAGGGCGAACAATGTGTTCAACGGCAGCAACAACTGGGGAGACCGTGACCCTAATGCCGGGGTATGGATTAATCAGCCCGGCCAGGGCTTGGTCAAACAACGCTTGGAGCTGATCAACTCTTCCATCGCATCTTTGGTTACCGCACCCCCACTGAACATCACCGAGATGAGTTGCGCCCAACGCACTTTTAGCGATCTGGGCAGAAAATTGGTTTTACGTAATGCGCTGGCCGCACAGACGGTACATTATAACGACAGCGTTTTGGGGGATTTAAGCAACAGTATATTCTGGAGCGACCCTAACAATTTGCAGAATGGTTTGTTTTTTACCTATTTCGACATGATAGGGCAAGCCTTTAACCCAATATATTTTAATTCCCACAAATGGGGAGCTTTCGGTGCGCCCAGCGCTCCCGGTTCCTATCCTTACACGCAGATGGAAGCGAATTTCTCTATGTTTTTCGGTTTGTCCATCCAGCTGTACTTATCGACTCTGGTTTCAGACCAATCGCCGTTCGACCAGAGTCCGCGTGACGTCAACGGTTACCCTACCGCACTGAACGCATCGGAACTGAACGGCATGCAATTGTTCATGGACTCCAATTGCTCAGCTTGTCACATCGGCGCTACCTTTACAGGCGCAACCGTCGCCACTAATGCGCAACTGGTTCAATCCAATCCGGTGGCATTCGGTATCGGCACGATTAATCCATATATGACCTCGGCCAGCGTAGTCAACCGCCTGTTGACCCAATCCGGAGACTCTCTAGTCGATACCGGGTTTGCTTCCAATGGTGTCATACAGGACGGCGCAGACATCGGTTTAGGTGCTACAGACCCTTTCGGCAACCCTTACGCCTTTAGCCTGCAATACCTGCAATTCCTTCTAGGCAACACTGGCAATGTCGTGGACGCTCCGGTAGCATCAGTCACTCCCTGCAATTTTCAGGCTCCATTTGCTATGAACACTCCGGCAAAATTGTTCTCAATCTTCACCCAGGCCGACGGCATAATACCGCAAGTAACCGGCTCCAGCGGTTGTGAGGTGCCGGCTTGGGCTTATCAGCCGACACCTGCCGCAGTAGCGGCTCAATTGGCCCTACCTGTAGACCGTAAAGCCTTGGCCGTGGTGGATGGCGTCTTCAAAATACCCAGTTTGCGCAATGTCGAACTAACCGGACCCTATATGCATAATGGCAGCATGTCGACATTGGATCAGGTGCTGGAATTTTACTCCAGGGGCGGTAATTTTACGCCACCAGGTTTCAATAGCGGCCTGGTTTTTATAAATTCCAATTTGGCGGGATCCGCGCAAAACCGGACTGATATCGTTAATTTCTTGAAAACGCTGACCGATGACAGGGTGCGTTACCAGCAGGCCCCATTCGATCATCCGTCGATTACCGTCAAGTCCGGACATCCCGGCAATAATAATCAGATCACCGCGAACAACCCATTATCATCGGCGCTGGGAGCGGATCAAACAATCGTGATTCCGGCCGTCGGAGCGCAAGGCATAGCTACTCCACTTATTCCGTTCGATCAAACCTTATCTCCCTAATTTCCTCATAAACTTCCAAAAGCGGGAAAGCCGAAACGGCTTTTCCGCACCTGATGGCCAAGCCTTTTTCCGGGCGCCCAGGCAAAAAAATCAATTGGGGATACCGGCTGTGTAGATTGTCATCTGTATGCGATAATTTTTAAAAAAGAGACAGCTTTTTTCAGGAGCGCAAAATTAATACCTTATCTCGACCAATACCGCAGCGCAATGATCCTTGTGTCTGCGGCAGCGGCAAAAAGTTCAAAAAATGCTGCATGCTCAAACAGTCTCCTCCAGCACAGCACGATCCTTTTCATGCCAGTATGCTTGCCGCGCAAGCCGCAGTGGCGAAACAAGACTTTATTTCGGCCGAACAGTCTTTCCGGCAAGCATTGACTTATCAAAAAAAGTCCCCTCCGGCTTTGGCCGGCCTCGGACAAATATTGTGCTTGTTGAATCGCGTTGGCGATGGCGTTCCGCTGCTATTCCAGGCCGGAACACTACTGGCTGCTCAGCTCAAGTCCGGAGAAAATTGCAAGCAATTGCTCGATCTCGCTTATCAATTATTAAACCGGCATGCCCCCCAAGAAGCCTTGAAATTAGCCGATTCGGCGTTGCGAATCGATCCGCGCTCCGCCAATGCATTTCACATTGCTTCCTTATGCCTGCAAAGTCTCAACCGGCATAAAGAAGCCTATGCGCATTCACTCCGGGCTGTGGAACTGGCCCCTCAGGAAGCAAGCGCCTTTATTCAACTTGGCGTGTTGGAAGCGAAACTGGCAATGCCTGAACAGGCCCGCCAGCACTTGGAATATGCCGTAGGCAAAGCCCCCCAAGCTGAGGCCGCCAGGGCGCATAGGGAACTGGGAATATTACTTGACAAGACGGGCGACTATTCCGCCGCTTTCCGGCATATAAGCCAATCAGGGAAAATGATGCTGGAATCTCCGGCGGTTAGGAATTTGGATACGCAAACGGTTTTTCGCGACATAGCCGGATTAAAATCTGCTTTCGATTCCGAATTTTTGTCCGGGGCTGCCGCCCGCCAACCTAAGGACGAGTTGCCTACCCCTGTTTTTCTGGTCGGGTTTTACCGCTCAGGCACCACGCTGGCCGAACAGATTCTGGCCGCCCATCCAAAACTGACGAACAGTGACGAGGCTTTCCTGCTGAATCCGGTCCTCCATGAGTTAGCCCTCTTAACCGACTCTCGCCAGTCCCTTGCAGAGCGCTTAAAATCACTGGATCAAGCAGCTTTGCAACATCTGCGTCAACTTTATTGGCAAGCAGCCACAGACATTCTTGGCCCGGAGGCATGCCGGAAAGTGTTGGTCGATAAAACCTCGATGAACATCCTTAATCTGGAACTGATCAATGCCTTGTTTCCCGACGCGCTGCTACTTTTTGCGTTAAGAGACCCGCGCGACGTTTGTCTAAGTTGTTTCATGCAGCCTTTTGGCTTGTCGGCGTTAACAGCGAATTTTTTAACCTGGGATGGCACAGCCCGATTTTATGGTTTAATTATGGATTACTGGCTTTCAATCAGAAACAATCTGTCCATGCCCATCCTGGAACTACGCTACGAACAAGTTATATCCGATCCTAAAGGGGTTTTCCAGCCGATTTTCGCGGCGATGGGACTCGATTGGTCGGAAGAATGCAACAGTTTTTATCAACACGCACGGGAAAAGGTCATCAGTACCCCTAGTTTTGATCAGGTAACACAGCCACTATATCAATCATCTTGCGGACGATGGCGAAATTATCCGGAACAAATAGCAGAAATCCATCCTTTACTAAAGCCTTACATACAAGCATACGAATATGAGTCGACAAAACTGCTTTGAATCGATTCGGCAATAGCAATTAATACTAGACGATGCAATAAGAAGGAACCCAGCTTCGCGCAACTATATCATCAGGTAACTTGTTAAAATCGAACTCCAGACCGTCCTGTATCATTTTTTTGACATCAAACAATTCCGCCACTTCAGGAATATCCCTAAAAAATAGCGTATAAAGTGGCTTGA
>CAVUMJ010000206.1:0-10778 GCA_963741375.1 uncultured Pseudomonadota bacterium | reverse complement strand
TTAATGTTCCTGCGCGCCTTTCGTTCAGTTACGTATTGCTAGTTCAGAACCATCATATGCTTGTCCACCAATCGCCACAATTTTGGCGATTAATTTGTTATGATCCTTGGAGAAATTGCTGATGAGTCTTGCCGCACAACCCGGATCTTCCAAAGAAAATGCCAGAATTAAAGGACCTACCAGTCCTTGCTGCATACATTCAAACTCAGTCCCAGCAACAGCGCGTCTAGCCAACGTATTTTTGACCACACGCAAATATACACCCGTTTCTCTCGCAATTTTACGCAGTTCCGTTAATTCGGTAACTGTTAATCCACGATACTCAGCCGCAACGGCTGATAGGGCTTTAGCGGCGAATTCAGCAACTTCTTCTACGACAACTTTTTTGCTATCTAAATTGAGTGCCACATCTACCTCCGGAACATTTCCGATTTATAGTCGGATTTTTTTAAAATACATCGTTAACGATGCCCCTTACGGTGGTTTTACCTGATTGGTTTCTGCCTCCGTCTGCGTAGGATAATTAAGCTGACGCCCCTACGGTCTTTGACGGTTGCCGTCACTCCGACAACCCAAAGTCTTTCAATTTGCGTTTTGATTTAGATTTCGATGCTATTTTGATCAATCCATACACCCGGTCCCATTGTTGAGGACAGAGAAATTTTCTTGAGATAAACACCTTTAGCGGCAGTAGGCTTTGCCTTTTTTAAATCTGTAATCAGAAATTCCAAATTTTGTTTTAACGCAGCTTCTTCAAAAGAAACCTTGCCTATTGAACAATGAATAATACCTGATTTATCGGTTCTATATCTGACCTGACCGGATTTTGCATTTTTGACTGCTGTAACCACGTCCGGCGTCACAGTTCCCACTTTAGGATTAGGCATTAAACCTCTTGGACCTAAAATCTGCCCTAATTGCCCAACGACACGCATTGCATCTGGTGATGCAATCACAACATCAAAATTCATTTCACCTTTTTTGACTTGTTCCGCCAAATCATCCATGCCGACAATATCGGCGCCAGCTTCCTTAGCTGCAACCGCATTCGGACCTTGAGTAAACACAGCGACTCTGACTGTTTTACCAGTTCCATTTGGCAGCACCGAAGAACCTCTAACATTTTGATCTGATTTTCTAGGGTCTACGCCTAAATTAACACTTACATCTACAGATTCATCAAACTTGCTATTGGCAAATTCTTTCAGCAGACCTATCGCTTCAGCGACCGGATATTGCTTGCTTCTAACTACTTTTTCTTTGATAGCTTTTGCTTTTTTACTTATTTTCGCCATTACACACCCTCCACGATCAATCCCATACTGCGCGCACTACCTGCAATAATTTTAACGGCTGCATCTAAATCAGCAGCATTTAAATCTTCCATTTTGGTTTTAGCAATTTCTTCTAATTGCGCGCGAGTAACGGTTCCAACTTTGGTTGCATTCGGCTTGCTGCTACCACTTTTAATACCAACTGCTTTTTTCAATAGAACTGTCGCTGGTGGCGTTTTAGTGATAAATGTAAAACTTTTATCGCTATATACTGTAATCACAACTGGCAAAGGCAAGCCTTTTTCGACTTCTAGTGTCCGTGCATTAAAGGCTTTGCAAAACTCCATAATATTCACGCCGCGCTGACCCAAAGCTGGGCCAATTGGCGGACTAGGATTTGCTTCGCCGGCTTTTACCTGCAGTTTGATATATGAATCAATTTTTTTTGCCATCGTATACTCCTAATGGGTGCAAACGCTTTTAAGCTCCCCAACAAACAAAAATCCCCGCCATCAAAATGACAGGGATCCATAAAAAATTTAAAGTTAATTAGATTTTTTCTACCTGTCCAAATTCAAGCTCAACTGGAGTAGAACGACCAAAAATAAGAACAGAAACCCGTAAGCGGCTTTTTTCGTAATTCACTTCTTCAATATTGCCATTAAAGTCTTTAAATGGGCCATCTATTATACGAACCACCTCACCAACTTCAAACAATACCTTTGGCCTCGGTTTGTTTACGCCTTCTTCAACCCTATTCAGGATAGCCATCGCTTCTTTTTCAGAAATTGGGGAAGGACGGTCAGATGCTCCGCCAATAAAACCCAGCACCCTTGGCACATTGCGCACCAAATGCCAAGTTTCATCATTCAACTCCATCTGCACTAATACATAGCCTGGAAAGAACTTTCTTTCACTTTTACGTTGTTGCCCCATACGCATTTCAACAACTTCTTCTGTCGGCACAAGAATTTTGCCAAAAAACTCTTCCAAGCCATCTCTTTTAATTCGCTCTTCCAAAGATTGTTTGACTTTATTTTCAAAATTTGAATAGGCATGAACCACGTACCAACGAAGCGCCATTATTTAACCCCCTGACTCATCAGAAGTTGAATAGCCCAAAATAAGAAACTATCCAACACCCAAAGGATAAAACCCACAATTACTACCATAAACAGAACCAGACCTGTTGTGCGGATTGCTTCCTCACGGGTCGGCCAAACTATTCTGCCAAACTCTTGTTTTGACTCCAACACGAAGCCCCAGACACTTCGCCCTCTTGCAGTTGTAAACCCAATTGCTACTGAGGCGCAAACTATTGAAACCAGCAATAGCACTCTGTACAGCAATTGTATATCTGAGAAATAATAGAATCCTGTCACGCCAGCAATCACTAGAATCGGTGACAATACCAGTTTAACAATGTCGGCAACCGATGTAACTTCTTCTGCCTGTGTGCTCATTTTCTTATTTTCATTGAATTCAAATTTTTTCTGAATGGCAGGCCAGGAGGGACTCGAACCCCCAACTTGCGGTTTTGGAGACCGCTGCTCTACCAATTGAACTACTGACCTATTCAGAAATTATGCTAAAAAACTACTTGCGTTACTCAATAATTGAAGCTACGACGCCGGCGCCCACTGTACGACCGCCTTCACGAATCGCAAAGCGCAAACCATCTTCCATCGCAATCGGTGAAATCAGTTTGACTGTCACGGAAATATTATCCCCGGGCATCACCATTTCCACACCTTCCGGCAAAGACACTGCACCAGTCACATCTGTGGTCCGAAAATAAAACTGCGGACGGTAACCATTGAAGAACGGTGTATGTCTGCCACCCTCTTCTTTGGATAACACGTAAATTTCAGCATTGAAATGTGCGTGCGGTTTAATGCTGTTCACATGCGCCAATACCTGACCACGCTCAACATCGTCACGTTTTGTGCCGCGCAACAATACCCCAACGTTATCTCCCGCCTGTCCTTGATCCAGCAACTTACGGAACATTTCTACACCGGTGCAAGTGGTTTTCACGGTATCTTTAATACCCACAATTTCCACCTCTTCACCAACTTTGATGATACCGCGTTCTACCCGTCCGGTTACCACTGTGCCACGACCCGAAATCGAGAATACGTCTTCAATCGGCATCAGGAATTTACCGTCGATTGCACGCTCAGGCTGCGGAATGTAACTGTCCAGCGCTTCCACCAATCTCACTACGGACGGCACGCCTATTTCGCTTGTGTCGCCTTCCAGAGCTTTTAATGCTGAACCAATGATAATTGGGGTATCGTCGCCTGGAAATTCATATTGGTTTAACAACTCTCTGATTTCCATTTCAACCAGTTCAATCAATTCTGCGTCATCCACCATGTCGGCTTTGTTCAAAAACACAACTATGTACGGTACGCCTACCTGTCTTGACAACAAGATATGCTCACGGGTTTGCGGCATAGGACCATCGGCTGCTGAACACACCAGTATTGCCCCGTCCATCTGCGCCGCTCCGGTAATCATGTTTTTGACGTAGTCGGCATGGCCTGGGCAGTCAACGTGCGCATAGTGGCGGTTCGCTGATTCATATTCTACATGCGAGGTCGAGATGGTAATGCCTCGCGCTCTTTCTTCAGGCGCATTGTCGATTTGATCGAAGGCTTTGACTTCTCCACCTTGCAATTCCGCCATCACTTTCGTCAATGCCGCTGTCAATGTGGTTTTACCGTGGTCAACGTGACCTATCGTGCCTACGTTTACGTGCGGTTTCTTTCTTTCAAATTTTTCTTTAGCCATTACAAAAACACCTTACACCGAAACAATCAATTTAAATTTAAACTGGAGCTCATAACCGGATTTGAACCGGTGACCTCTTCCTTACCAAGGAAGTGCTCTACCTACTGAGCTATATGAGCGACATTATGGTTTTTAGAAAATGGAGCGGGTGATGGGAATCGAACCCACGCAATCAGCTTGGAAGGCTGGAGTTCTACCATTGAACTACACCCGCAGATCCAATTCAAATTTGATGGTGGAGGGGGGAGGATTCGAACCTCCGAAGGTAGAACCGGCAGATTTACAGTCTGATCCCTTTGGCCGCTCGGGAACCCCTCCGTCATATAATCTGTGAATTATCCTTTTTTCTTAAAATTCAGTCAAGCTAATTTTATTGCAAATGATTGCTGAATCAGACCAACTCATTTATTGACGAAACATTACCACTTATTAACAAGTCTATCTTGCCCACCATCTTTAAACACATTTCATCAATAATTCGCCCACCATCCTGAGACGGTCTAGACAAAACATAATCTGCCACACCTTTTCCTGCCGACGGACGGCCTATTCCCAATCTCAGCCTGAAAAAATCCCTGGAATCAATTTGCGCTATAATATCACGTAAGCCGTTATGCCCCGCATGACCACCGTCTTTTTTAAGACGCGCCACTCCTTCCGCCAATTCCAGCTCATCATGAGCAACCAGCACCTCTTCCGGTTTAATCTTGTAATACCTGGACAAACACCCTACCGAGAAACCGCTTTTGTTCATAAAAGTCATAGGCTTTAACAACATGACTTTATAATTACTTCCGCCATAGTGACTGATTTCAGCTTGAAACTGGGCATTAGCAGACCAAGAACAACCACCGGACAAAGCCAAGTGATCCAAAAAAATAAACCCAGCATTATGCCGGGTTTTTTCATACTGCGGCCCCGGATTACCAAGCCCAACGATCAGCTTTATCATTCCAAGCACATTTAGGCAAAACTACTCGGCAACTTCCTCAGATGCTCTGCCTTTTAAAATTTGAACAACGGCATGATCATGCTCCGGACCATGCAACAAGTCAGGCACCTCAACTCCGGCAGGCAATACCAAATTCGACAAATGCAAGGTTTCTCCCAGATCAAGATTTGCCAAATCGACTTCAATAAATTCCGGCAAAGCAGATGGCATGCATAAAACCTCAACATCCACCCGCGAATGATTGACCACACCACCTTTTTTAACACCTACGGAAATCGCCTCGTTTACGAAATGCAACGGCACATGCATCTTGACTTTATGACTTTCATCCACACGCAAAAAATCCATATGCAGAATTACAGGTTTTGCAGGATGTCTTTGTATGTGCTTTAGTACGGCCTTTTCTGTTTTAGCGCCTATCTTAATATCTAAAACATGAGAGTAAACCGCCTCATGCATAAGATGTTTTACGATTTCATTATGATCAAGCACCAGCATTTCAGGAACCGCCTCACCGCCATAGATTACAGCCGGCACCTTACCTTTACGACGAACTGCTTTCGCTGCAATACTCCCTGACGTACTACGAGCCTCAGCAACAAATTCAAAAACGCTAGTCATTTTATCTCCAAAGCCTGTTTTACAAGCACTACTTTATTGTTACTTAACTTTAGCAATTTCCAAACAGAACAACCGTTCAGCCACCTCTAATATTGAACAAATCCACCTTCATCATTTAGGCCAATATTAGAATTTTGGAAAAAACATATTTCAAAATCCGTAAACTATATCTTCTAATTGTTTAGCAGCCTCAGCCACTCACAACAACATTATGATTCATAGGCCTAGCCTAATCAACATATAGAGAACTAACAGACTCCCCAACGGCAATTCGCCGTATAGTTTCAGCCAGCATCTCTGCCACACTTAACTGTCTGATCTTACCTGTTGCAAACAATTCCTCTCTTAAAGGAATGGTGTCAGTCACAACCAGTTCGTCGAGATCCGAATTTCTCAAATTTGAAACCGCAGGACCGGACAAAACCGGATGCGTACAGTAGGCCACCACCTTGACCGCGCCATTTTTCTTGAGCGCCGCCGCTGCATGACACAAAGTTCCCGCCGTATCTACCAAATCATCCACCATCACACAAGTTCTGCCTTCGACATCACCGATGATATGCATAATCTCCGAAACATTTGCTTTCGGTCTGCGCTTGTCAATGATCGCCAGATCCGCATCACCCAAACGCTTAGCTAAAGCCCTCGCCCTAACAACTCCGCCAACATCCGGCGACACCACAATCAAGCTCTCGTACTCCTGACGCCATACATCGCCAAGCAAAATAGGTGAAGCGTATACATTATCGACAGGTATGGCAAAAAACCCTTGAATTTGATCCGCATGCAAATCAACCGTTAAAGCCCTGTCTGCACCCGCATTACCTATCATGTCCGCTACAAGCCTGGCGGTAATCGGCACTCTTGCCGAACGAGTGCGCCTGTCTTGCCTGGCATAACCGTAATAAGGCATCACGGCTGTTATTCGTGCTGCTGACGCTCTTCTCATGGCATCAATCATCACCAACAGCTCCATCAAATTCTCATTAGTTGGCGAGCATGTTGGCTGCACGATAAACACATCCCTTCCGCGCACATTTTCCCTAATTTCGACAAAAATCTCGCCGTCGCTAAACCGCCCAACTGTCGCCATACCCAGACGCATATTGAGTTTCCTAACGATGCCTTCGGATAAGGCCTTATTGGCATTACCCGAAAATACCATTATCGTGGACTCATGCATTCGAAACTCCCAAGGAATATCTGTATGGAGATTATGGCTGGGCTGCTAGGATTCGAACCTAGGTATGCGGGGATCAAAACCCCGTGCCTTACCGCTTGGCGACAGCCCAATAAACTGATTAACTCAATCCATGTTTTAACTTTCCATATAGCGGCGACCTGTTACAACCCTTAGCCAGATAGACCTGCCAATTATCTCGCAGAACACTATATGCGGCGCGCGCTTTACTTTCACTGGCAAATTGTGCAAATACGCAAGCACCCGTCCCTGTCAATCTAGCCTCGGCATATTCAGACAATGCTTCGATAGCTTGCTTAACAGGCGGATATAGCTCGGTAACGATCTTAGTGCAATCGTTTCCACAATCGCCGTCAATAAAGTCCGCCATTGTGACTTGAGGACTATCTCTTGTCAAGCCCTCTGCTGAAAAAATCTCTTTCGTATTAACATGGCAATCGGGTTTGATAATCACCAGCCAATGTTCCGGAACCAAGACAGCCTTTAATATTTCGCCGACACCTTCGCCCCAGGCGCTTTGTCCAAACACAAACACCGGCACATCCGCCCCTAACTGCAAACCCAAAGCCATTAATTCATCTGTTGACAATCCCAATCCCCACAGATGATTTAATACCACCAAAGTGGTTGCCGCATCGGAACTGCCTCCACCCAAACCGCCACCCAAAGGCAAGTTTTTTTCCAATTCTATACTGACGCCCTGTCTATATCCCGCTCGGATTTTTAACAATCGGGCCGCTCGCACTGTTAAATCATCTTGCTCCGCCACACCTTGTATCGGATTTTGTAATCTGACGGCATCTTCAACCAATGGTTTAAAACTCAACCAATCGCATAAATCGGTCATTTGAAATACTGTTTGCAATAGATGATAACCATCTGCCCGGCGCCCAACGACTTTGAGCATTAAATTTAGTTTGGCCGGCGCTGGCCACCTCTCTGCCCATGCTTGTTCATTTACTATCAAATTCACTATGATAAATCCCACTTATCAATAACTAGCTTAATTTTTGTTTTATCTTTTTCAGCATTAACTTTTTTAGGCAGCAGCAAATTGTTGACACGCTGCATTTCTCTAAAGGTAATTCGCCAACCCGCCTGGACGAAGCCATCTATCTGTTCACTAAATGGACTAACCGGCTCGGTTAACCCCAACACCCAAAACTTCAATGCATTCACCGGCACTTCCACTCCTAACTGCGCAGACATAACATCGTCTATCTGTCCGGTAAATTCCTTGGAATTTTCACCATCATCGAAAACCACCTTATCGGCTGTTGCAAAGATCGCTACCCGGCCTTGCGATAAAGGTCCGGAAAGCTCAATCTGATCATTTTCAGGCTGATGACGCCAGTTTATTGAAGCTGAAATAGAATCTTTTTCATTGATTAAACCTAAACGGCCTTCCATTGTCCATGCTTTGATAGGCTGCTGACGCAGAATACTTGCCAAATTATAGACATCAACAGGCTGGCTTTCGATAAAGGAACAAGCATTAAATAGCGGCGCTATTGCCAATAACAGCAGGAAACGCCTCATTTTTTGTCACTGGATAAAAAACGTTTTTTGAATTCGAGTAAATACTCATCTTCCGGTGACTTTTTAAAAGCATTTTCAAAAATTTCTTTAGCCTCCTTGATATTCCCCAAACTCCATAACACTTCAGCAACATGAGAAGCAATTTCGTTTTCAGGCGCTTTGGCAAAAGCTTTGCGTAAATACTCCAATGCCAGTTCAGGCTTGCCTTTTTTAAATTGCAACCAGCCATAGCTATCAATTATGACGGCTTCTTCGGGTTGTAATTTTATGGCCTGGTCTAAATATGTCTCTGCCTCATCATAACGATTCGTTTTATCTGTCAGGGTGTAACCAAGCGCATTTAAAGCGCCGACATCATCAGGTTTTTTTTGCAAAATTTTTCGAAGATCCGATTCCAAAACATCCAGTTTGTTAATTCGCTCAGCCACTAACGCTCTGGCATACAAAACATCCCTATTGTCCGGTTCGTCGTTTAAAACTAACGTTAATAGATCAAAAGCATCTTGATAACGCTTTATTTGATTAAGGTATTCGGCTTTCATCACTAAAATTCGGGTTTTTTGATCAGGATATTTACTCTCCAACCGGCCAATACGAACTTCTACATCCTTCATGCGTTTCAGATTCATCAAAATAGAAATACTGGTTAAATCCGCCTCGAAAGCGTAATTTCCTTCTTCCACCTTATCGAACCAGGCAATTGCCTTTTCAGGATGATGGCGTTCCAATTCAAGCCTTCCCAAATAAAAACTAGCCTGTCCGGCCCATTCAGGATTCCCAAGCAAACGCTCCAAAGTGGTTTCAGCCTTATCCAATTGATTTAGCTGAATCTGAATCAGCGCAATCGTAAACAAACTATCTCCATCATCAGGTTTATCTTCCAGAACATTCTGACAAATGCGGATAGCATCTTCAAAAGAGCCGGAACTAACCAAAACTTCCAACAACATTTTTCTCAACTGCACATCGTCAGGGGCCTGTTTAACAGCTTTTTCCAGAAATTTACGCGCTTTAGGCAAATCTCCGGCCCGCACCGCTAATTGGGCTTGTAGAATAATGGCCTTATTCCAATCCGGCTGAAGCAAAAGAACATGATTGACTTTTTCCTGCGCCAAATCGTTATTCCCCATCATAGACGCTAAAATAGCCTCTATAAAAAACACGCTTACTTGGTCAGGGCGTTCCTTACCCAGCTCATCTAAAACATCATAAGTAAATTGGATTCGTCCTTCTTTTTCTAGCAGCTTGAGCATTTCCATAAGCCCGGACTCAAAACCTGCCGGATCTTCTGTGAGCATGATTCTTAGATTCTCAAGCGTTGCCTCACGGTCAGCCGATTTAATAGCCAACAGAGTCGCAAACTTTCTGGCGCCAAGATTTTTACTGTCTTTAGACAACCAGACATCGAGCGCCTCTTTAGTACGCTTCTCATCTTTTAAATACAGACCAAGCTTGACAGCCTTTTCGGCAACTCTTGGATCATCAACCCGCTTCGCAGCCTGTAAATAGGCATCCTGCGCCAAATAATACTGATTACGCTGCATCGCCAGTTCCGCAGCCATCAAAAGATATAACACCTCTTCATCTATTGCAGAACTTCTATTTGCTTCGCTAGTCAAAACTGCTTCCGACTCCAGTTCTGTCTCGGTTTCGGTTTTTGACGTTTTTTCCGGCGTTGCGGCGCAACCCGCCAAACAAAATAGTATTGCGATGTGTATCCATTTATTCATGCAATCAATCGACCCATTTCAAAAATTAGTTATTATAGATTATCAGAAAATAAACATATTTAGACTTCATATTCAATCTATTTGGACAAAAACCTCACATTCCTTAAAATGGTGGTATTTTCTAAGGCTTTTTCTTGGTAGCTAATGACACTTCTTGCAGTAGGTATTAATTACAATACAGCGCCAATCAATATTCGAGAGCGCTTGGCTTTCCCTGCGGAAAACCTTGACAACTCCTTGAAAAACCTATGGAGCATCCAAGAAATCAATGAAGCGGCAATTCTTTCGACCTGCAATCGCACAGAGTTTTATTATCAAGCTGAAAACGACGACCAGTCTGCCCTGGTAAAATGGCTGGCCCATACCAAAAACATCAATCCATCTGAATTTACACCGTATTTATACAGCTATACCGATAGCCAGTCTATTCGACATATGTTCCGGGTAGCCTGCGGTCTGGATTCCATGATTTTGGGCGAACCGCAGATTCTAGGACAAATGAAAAACGCATATCATGCCGCTAATCAAGCCGGAACTCTGGGGAAAAATCTTAGTAAATTGTTTCAGCACACTTTTTCAGCCGCAAAAAAAGTACGAACAGATACAGCCATAGGTTCCAGTCCGGTATCAGTAGCTTATGCCGCCGTACAATTGGCGAAACAAAT
>CAVUMJ010000205.1:0-12952 GCA_963741375.1 uncultured Pseudomonadota bacterium | reverse complement strand
ACAGGCCTTAATTTTTAATATCAAAAGTCTAATTTATCCGGCTTATCGGCAAAACATCGAATCGGAGGTCAAATTGCCAGCCGACGGCTCGATTCCTAGATATTTCATCAAGTACGCGGAATCTACCTGAATCGTTATAAAATCATTATTATTATTTTTTTGGCCTGCCATACCCTATATCAAGGAAGTTAAGCATTATCATGATCACCAATCCCAGCCTGGCTTTCCTGATCGGCATTCTAGCTGTTCAACAACTAGCGGATTTACCCAGCCCTTTACAATTACTGGGATTGCTGGCGATAGCATTTTTCCTGGCCTATAAACGTTGCTGGCCAATCCTGTTTTTAGTAGCAGGGATAATATGGGCCTGCTTATTTGCCATGTGGCGTCTCTCGGAGCGCTTACCTGATAATAATGAAAATGTTGATGTGATTGTTGAAGGTTATATTATCAACCTGCCTCAACAACAGCAAAACCGGCTAAGCTTTGACTTTGCCGTTCGCCAGCCCAGCCGGCAATTTCCCAAAAAAATCCATCTGAATTGGTATCACCCCACCCAAAAAATCGGCGCGGGGCAAAGCTGGCGTTTGACCGTCAAACTCAAGCAGGCCTATGGCCGCATGAATCCCGGCGGCTTTGATTATGAAGCATGGTTATTCGCCAATGGCGTTGCAGCCAGCGGTTATGTGCGTACCAAGCCCGCCCCACAATTGCTGGATGCCAGCCAAGGCCTGGCCCAAACTTTCGCCGGTTGGCGGCAAAGCATTGCAGACGGGCTGGACGCAGCATTACCGGACGGTGAGCAGTTGGGCATTATCAAGGCTTTGACTATTGGCAGCCAAAGTAATATCAGCCCAAAGCAATGGGATGTGTTTAGAATAACCGGCACGACCCATTTGATTGTGATTTCCGGCTCCCACATCAGCTTGATAGCCGGAATGGTATTTATTCTGGTCAGAAAAACCTGGGCCAGACTGGCGATTCTGAGCATTTCGCCGCAATCTGCCGCGGCAATGGTTGCCTGGCTTTCCGCTTTATTTTATGCCGGTCTGGCAGGTTATTCTATTCCCACCTTACGGGCAGTCGTCATGCTGACGGTCGTTTTGGCGGCTTTAGTACGGCAACGCAATACTTCGGCTTTTCAGATATTGTTGTTGGCTTTGCTGGCCGTATTGTTGTTTGACCCATTAGCGGTTTTATCTGTGGGGTTCTGGTTATCGTTTGCCGCGGTAGCTTTGTTAATTTATATTTCCACCGGCAGATTGGGCGGCCGGGGATATTGGCGGGAAACCACCATGGCGCAACTAACCAGCACCATTGGATTGGCGCCCTTGCTAATCGTTTTTTTTCAACAGGTGTCCTTGATTTCACCATTGGCAAACTGGCTGGCGGTGCCTATTATCGGTATAGTTGTGACGCCTCTGGCCTTACTGGCAATCATCCTGCTGGCGTTTTGGCCTTGGGCCGCCACTCAACTGCTTTATTTATGCGATGAGACTTTACAAGGCATGGTTTGGCTGTTATCCAAAATGGCCGAATTACCACTGGCAAGCGTGGTCTGTTTACCGCCACCCTGGTATGCCTTGTTGACCGCCATGATTGGCGCTTTATTTTTGCTGGCTCCCCGGGGGGTTCCTGCTAAATTTCTGAGCGGGTGCCTGTTCCTGCCGTTGATCTTTGTAAATATCGACAAACCTCAAACCGCCAGCGCCTGGCTGACCGTGCTGGATGTGGGGCAAGGGCTTGCGGCAGTGGTTCAAACCAATCAGCATACCCTGATTTTTGATACCGGCGGCAAGTTTTCAGAAGATGCGGATATGGGCGATTCAGTGGTCATACCGTTTTTACGCTGGCAAGGCCTACAAAATGTTGACACCTTAGTGATTAGTCATGGCGATAATGATCATAGCGGCGGCGCAGCTTCCATTCTGGCGGAAATGCCGGTTAACAATATTTTAAGCAGCACGGCGGAATGGATAGAAAAACCCGGAGGCAATCGCTGCCAAGCCGGACAAACCTGGATTTGGGATCAGGTAAAATTCACGATACTTTCACCGCCTGTTACAGCCTTTGCCAAAGAAAATGACAATAGCTGCGTCTTGCAAATTGAAGCAGGCGCCGACAGGTTTTTATTAACCGGCGATATAGAACATAATGCCGAGACCTGGTTAACTGAACAATATGCCGGACAGTTGCATAGCACGGTATTAATTGCCCCGCATCATGGCAGCAAAACTTCATCCACCCCGGATTTCCTGCAACAAGTCAGTCCTGAACTGATTGTTATTCCGGCGGGCCGCCTGAATCGTTTCGGTTTCCCGCATCCTGAGGTTTTAGCACGTTATCAACAGATTCATTCACAATGGTTGAATACAGCAGAACAAGGCGCTATTACCATACGTGGCGGCTCTGCAGAGTTAAGGATTACAACTGAAAGACAACTACGTAAAAAATATTGGATGCGAGAAAACTGAGGTCAGTTTATGGGAAGCTCTAAAAATTATCCGCTCATGCTTCGACAGGCTCTGCACAAACGGATAATTTTAGATATAAACTTTTTAGTGACCTAGTACTTCGCCCCTGACACTTTCTACCAAAGCCACGGATTCCGTCAATAACTGTTCCGGCACGCTCAGTTCTTGTAAAGTTGCCACAAATTGCTGGATAACCGCATCAAAATGACTGTCATTTAAACCCATCTTCACCAAACGGGCATGTCCATCCCGTAAAGAACGTCCGCTATATTGATTTGGTCCGCCAAATGCCAATGTCATAAAAGCTTTGAGATGGTCAACTTGTTTCGGCATATCGGTATTGTCGAAAAACCGGTTGATACGATAATCGCTCAATACTTTGTCGTAAAATAGATCAACGGCTGCATTAATTGCTGCATCTCCTCCTATTCTTTCAAACAGGGAGGCTTCTTGTAATTCTCTAGACTCAGGCATGTTTTTCCTCATTCCGGTATTTTATTATTATGTTTTCACCCCCAGACCATGCATGAACTGAGGGTTTGCGGATAATACCTTAAGACAGTTTCGAGTCAAAACTATTTAACCGGAAAAAACACTTTCTCCGGATTTTGTCTGATATAGAGTTGGCCGCCATCAAGCTTTAATATATTCCAGACCGCCCATATAAGGTTTAAGCTCATCCGGCACGGTAATGGAGCCATCCTGATTTTGATAATTTTCCATAATGGCGATCAAGGTTCGGCCTGCGGCCAGCCCGGAACCATTTAGAGTATGCACCAGTTCCGGCTTGCCGGTCTCAGGATTTCGCCAACGCGCCTGTAATCGCCTCGCCTGAAAATCCTTAAAATTACTGCAGGAAGAAATTTCCCGGTATTTTTGCTGTCCCGGCAGCCATACTTCCAAATCATAGGTTTTAGCAGAAGAAAAGCCGGTATCTCCAGCGCATAACAACACTTTTCGATAAGGCAAATGCAGTTTTTTCAGGATGTTTTCAGCATGTGAAGTCAGTTCTTCATGATATTGTGCCGATAGTTCCGGCGTCACAATTTGCACCAGCTCCACTTTTTCAAATTGATGCTGGCGGATCATGCCCCGCACATCGCTGCCGTAAGCACCTGCTTCACTTCGAAAACACGGAGTGTGGCAAACAAATTTAAGCGGCATTTGTTTAGCTTCCACAATGACATCGCGAACGATATTGGTAACCGGCACTTCGGCAGTGGGAATCAGATAAAAAGTAGGCTCATTTTTGACCGTGAACAAATCAGCCTCAAATTTAGGTAATTGCCCGGTGCCCCGCAAGCTATCGGCATTCACCAGATAGGGCGCATAGGTCTCGACATAACCATGCTCATTGATGTGAGTATTCAGCATAAACTGAATAATTGCCCTTTGCAGACTAGCCAGTGGGCCGGTTAAAACCACAAAGCGCGCGCTGGCAATTTTTGCCCCCAATTCAAAATTCATCCCTAGCGGTTCGCCCAGATCAACATGATCTTTCGGCGTAAAATCGAATGCCGGAATTTCCCCCCAACGCGACACTTCCAGATTATCCTCATCGCTTTTACCGTCAGGGACCGATGCGTCAAGTATATTCGGAATACCTTCCAGGATACTGTTTAAACCGTGTTGAATCTCTTCCAATTCTGTTTCGGCAGCTTTGAGTTGTTCTCCCAAATGCTGAACCTGATCCAGTAATGGTTGAATGTCCTCACCTTTGGCTTTGGCATGACCAATGGCTTTAGATCGGGTGTTACGCTCATTTTGCAGATCCTGAGTGCTGATCTGAATATCCTTGCGGCGATTTTCCAAAACCTGATAGGCTTCGGCATCAAAAACGAAATTTCGTCGCTGCAGTTGTTGACGAACCAATTCCAGTTCACTTCTAAATAAACGCGGGTCTAACATGGCTTTGCCTTACATGATTTTGAAAAAATGTTCCCGATAATAGCGAAGTTCTGCAATGGACTCCAGAATATCATCCAGCGCCCTGTGTGCGGATTTTTTCTTAAATCCCTCGGCAAGATGCGGAGCCCAGCGGCCTGCCAGTTCCTTTACAGTCGAAACATCCAGATTCCGGTAATGAAAATAAGCTTCCAGCTGTGGCATATAACGGTACAAAAATCGCCTATCCTGACAAATGCTATTTCCACAAATCGGCGAAGTTTTTGGCGGCAACCAGATTTTTAGAAACTCCAAAGTCTCGGCTTCGGCATCGGCATCGGAGAATTTAGAGGCCTTAACCCGGTCAATCAGACCCGATTCTCCATGATGAGTCTTATTCCACTCATCCATTGCCGACAAGGCCTCGTCACTTTGATGTACCGCCATGACGGGCCCTTCCGCCAGAACATTGAGTTCCTTATCGGTGACTATGCTGGCTATTTCTATGATTAAATCCGTATCGGGATCCAGTCCTGTCATTTCCAGATCAATCCAGATAAGATTGTTAACATCCTGAGTCATTTATATTCTTAACTTTAATTTATGTTGCGGCAAATTGTAGCATTAGCTAATCTGTACCGCTAATTGTTAACTGTAACCATTTTCTACCGATGAACACATTTACTGAAATCTTTTTAATAGCGCTGGTTTTATCGTACGGCGTTCAATTCTGGTTGTCCATCAGACAAAAATCTTATGTACTCCAGCATCGCGACCAGGTTCCGCCGGCTTTCAAGGATAAAGTTCCTCTCAGCGCCCATCAGAAAGCTGCTGATTACACAGTAGAAAAAAGCAAATTACACGATATTGACAGCATAGTGGGAATCCTGCTGTTATTACTGTTAACCCTGGGCGGCGGCATCAGTCTGGCTTTTGAGTTTTGGGATACCTTTGGATTATCCGCCATGACGTCCAGTCTGCTGGCATCCGCCAGCATTTTTGTAGCCATGACCTTGATAGAAATCCCTTTCAGCCTCTATCAGACTTTTGTGATTGAAGAAAAATACGGCTTTAATAAAAACACCATCCCACAATTTATCAAAGATCAATTATTGTCATTCGGATTATCGTTAGGGATAGGCCTGCCGATTCTGGCGCTAATACTTTGGGTAATGGACAGCATAGGCAGTTTATGGTGGGTTGGCGCATGGCTGATCATATTGAGTTTTTCTCTGCTGATGAGCTGGTTGTTCCCGACTGTCATTGCGCCTTTATTCAACAAATTCACCCCTATGGAAGAAGGTACTCTAAAACAGCGCATCCAAAACCTGTTGCAACGCTGCGGTTTTAATAGCCAGGGAATTTTCATTATGGACGGTTCCCGCCGCTCCGGTCACGGTAATGCTTACTTTACCGGCTTGGGCAATAACAAACGTATCGTATTTTTCGACACTCTGATCAATTCTCTTGATGAAGATGAGCTGGAAGCGGTGCTTGCCCATGAATTAGGCCATTTCAAACGCAAGCACGTCGTTAAAATGTTGATAGCATCGTCAGTCATGACTTTAATCAGTTTTGCCGTGCTGGGCTGGCTGATTTCCAAACAGTGGTTTTTTACCGGTCTGGGCGTCAACATTTTTTCCGATGGCGTCACTACTCAATCCAATGCTGCCGCTTTGCTGTTATTTATGCTGGTTTCACCGGTTTTCACGACTTTCATTCAACCAATCAGCGCCTATTTTCAAAGAAAATTTGAGTTTGAAGCGGACGATTTCGCCACCGAACACACTCAGGGCGGTAAAATGATTAGCGGTCTGGTCAAACTTTACGAAGAAAATGCCAGCACCTTAACGCCGGATCCTCTGTATTCGGCATTTCACTATAGCCATCCGCCAGCAGCAATTCGTATCGCCCATATTGAAGAAAAAATGCTAAAACTTTAATGTCGCAATTTCTTGAAGGTCTGGTAGTCGCCAATCTTGGTAAAGGCGTAACGGTAGAAGTAGGTCAACAAAGCCTACTCTGCCAAACTCTCCGTAAACTTGATACTATTGTAGTTGGGGACAGAGTGTTAATCTCAACTACTTCTGCGGATCAAGGCCGTATTGAGGAATTGCTGCCCAGGCGTTCAGTGCTGCAACGCCCCAGCCGCAACGAGAAATCCCGTCCGGTGGCAGCCAACATCGACTGCATTTTCGTGGTGCTGGCCAATGAACCGGTTTGTGATTTTCTATTATTGGATCAATATCTGACCATTTGTGAAAATTGTAATATTGATGCGGCGCTGATATTCAATAAAATCGATCTATCATTTCCAATTGGTATTGAAGAGGAATTAGTTTACTACCAGAGTTTGAATTACCGCTTACATAAAGTTAGCGTTCGGCAAAACATAGGTATTACCGAACTTACATCGGAATTATACAATCGTAACAATATGTTCGTAGGCCAATCCGGAGTAGGCAAATCTTCTTTAAGTAACGCCTTGTTGCCAGATAAGT
Source organism: uncultured Pseudomonadota bacterium (assembly GCA_963741375.1). Taxonomy (GTDB): domain Bacteria; phylum Pseudomonadota; class Gammaproteobacteria; order Methylococcales; family Methylomonadaceae; genus Methylomonas. The sequence continues at coordinate 6,093 of CAVUMJ010000205.1, read as the reverse complement.
CTTTGAAAACCAATAGTGTTTCCGAAATCACCCGGCATGGACGCCATACTACTACGGCTGCTACCTTGTATCATTTGCAGCATGGCGGCAATTTAATAGACAGCCCCGGCGTAGCCATTTTCGGTCTGGCGGGTTTAAGTGAAGCCCAACTTGCCTGGGGGTACCGGGAGTTTCAGCCGTACATTGGCAAATGCCGGTTCAATGATTGTAAACATGTTAACGATAAGGATTGCGCCATTCGTCAGGCTGTGGATAATGGCTCCATCAACACTAAACGTTATCAGCGATTTTTGAAACTTAGGGAAAAAATGCCGCCTGACCGGCGCACAAAATTTTAATTCAGCCCATATGATTATTACTTTTCTTAGACATGCTACTGCCGAAGACCGTAGCCTGGGAATACCCGATCCAGCGCGGGCCCTGACCGAAAAAGGTAAAAACCAGGTCAAACGAGTGGCGTCATTTTGCCAGAACAGGCTGATGATTCCGCAAACCCTGTTTTGCAGTCCCTTAGAGCGCGCCAAACAGACAGCAATACTTTTACATGATAGACTGCCTAAATGCCCTTATCCTCAAGTTGTTTCCTGGTTAGGTATTGAAACTTCGCCATATAACATCATCGCCGAATTATCCAAACTGGATGATCACCACCTGGAGGATGTCTGGCTGGTAGGACACGAGCCGGACTTTTCCAGTACTATTGGGTTATTGTTACACACCAGCAGCGACAATATTCTGATCAAAAAAGCCTCTTTGACTCAACTTGACGTTGATTTTACCGATGATCCGACAGCTACATTATTGTGGAGCATTCCTTGTTCGCTATTGCCCTAACCCCTGGCGAACCGGCTGGAATCGGTCCGGATTTATGCATACAGCTGGCGCAACTCCAACATCCCTGCCAGTTGGTAGCCATTGCCGATCCTCAAATGTTAAGCCAACGGGCCAGCCTGCTTGGCTTACCTTTGCACATCAGACTTTTTGATCAATCTACCGTCAGCCCGCACCAAAGCGGCAGTTTGGTAGTTCTGCCTATCGAATTAGCCGAAACAGCCCAATGCGGACAGCTTAATCCGGCAAACAGCAGCTATGTTTTGGAAACCGTACGTGTGGCGGCAAATGGCTGTTTATCAGGCAGATTTGCGGCAATGGTCACTGCCCCTGTCCACAAAGCCATCATTAACGACGCCGGATTTCCTTATTTTTCCGGACATACCGAGTTTATTGCCGATATTACCGGCGGCAAACCGGTTATGATGCTTGCCACTCCAAAATTGCGCGTGGCTCTGGCAACCACGCATTTACCGTTATCTCAAGTCAGCTCCGCCATCAGTCAAGAGTCTTTGACCGTGATTATTCGGCAGCTAAACAAGGATTTACAAGTTCGATTCGGGATTTCTCAACCGAAAATCCTGGTATGCGGCCTGAATCCGCACGCCGGAGAAGGCGGTCATCTGGGGCATGAAGAAATTGACATTATTGAACCAGTGATTTCTCAACTTAAAACCGAAGGCGTCAATCTATTTGGCCCCTTGCCTGCCGACAGTGTATTTACCGCAAAATATCTGGATACAGCCGATGTAGTGCTGGCCATGTATCACGACCAAGGTCTGCCGGTTTTAAAACATAGCGGTTTTGGCCATGCCGTCAATATCACCCTGGGCTTGCCTATTATTCGCACATCGGTAGACCACGGTACGGCGCTGGAACTGGCCGGACTCGGCAAAGCCAGTTCCACAAGTCTGCAATATGCCCTTACTACAGCGATTGAAATGGTTAAGTCGAGTCAAATACCTTAATTCTACAGACCAAACTATTACACCGTGTACGAAATCCAAAATATCAATTTAACTCCATGACTCATCAAGCCCGTAAACGCTTCGGACAGAACTTTCTTCAGGATCATGGCGTCATTGACAACATTCTGGCTCATTGCCAGCCATCCCCCGGTCAGCATTGGATAGAAATCGGTCCCGGCCTTGGCGCATTAACTAAGCCCTTGCTGGCTACCGGAGTGAAGCTGGATATCATCGAACTGGACAGAGACCTGATCAAACACTTGCAAAATCAGTTTGCAGGACATGCCAATTTAAGCATACATCAAGCCGACGCCTTACGTTTCGACTTTACCCAACTGGCAGAGACCAATGAAAAACTTAAGATTATCGGCAATTTACCCTATAACATTTCCACGCCATTGATGTTTCATTTATTGGAAAATATCCATTGTATTGAAGACATGCATTTCATGCTGCAAAAAGAAGTGGTTGAGAGAATTTGTGCCGATGCAGGCAATAAGAAATATGGCCGGCTCAGCGTGATGATGCAAAATTATTGTCATAGCGAATGGCTGTTTGATGTTCCGCCGGAAAGTTTTCATCCGATACCTCAAGTCATGTCCGCCATTGTCAAATTAAGCCCCTATGCTCATCCAAAGGTCGGCGCCGAGGATATGCCCGGTTTTCAAAATCTGGTGACGCAGGCATTTTCACAACGCCGCAAGACCATCCGGAATTCACTAAAAAATCTGGTTAGCGAAGCACAGATGCTGGCTTTAAATATAGACCCTACCCAAAGAGCCGAGACCCTTAGCTTGGAGCAATTTGCCCGGCTTAGTATTCAAGCCAACCCTACCAATCACTGACAAAAGCAAATAGACAAAACGCTTATTTCATCTATAGTTACAAGGTTAACAATCAACACAGATACTCATGGCGACAGCTCCGACAACGATTCATTTTAGTGGCTTGGCAAAATGCCTAATCCAAAAAGGCCTGCTGTCGGAGGAAACTGCTTTAAGTTATATTCAGGAAGCTCAAAAACAAAAACAAGCTTTTATTACCTTTCTGATCCGCCAGAAACAATTTGACAGCAGATTAATTGCTTCGGTTGCTTCCGAGGAATTCGGTTTTCCATTTTTTGACCTGGATGCGATAGATATAAGTTCGCTCCCCATTAAAATGGTTAGCGAAAAACTAATACGCCAACACCACGCCCTGCCTTTGTTTAAAAGAGGCGGCAGATTGTTCGTCGCCACTTCCGATCCGACCAACTTTCAGGCGCTGGACGAAATTAAATTTCATACCCGCCACAATACCGAAACCATACTGGTTGAAGAAGATAAACTCAGCAGAATGATAGACGCCGCACTGGAAGCTGCCGACACTTCGATGAAGGATTTGCTGGATGACGACCTTGACAATATAGATATTTCTGCTGATGAAGAAAGACCGGTTGAAGATGCCGGCTCTGAAATAGACGACGCTCCTATAGTACGTTTTGTCAACAAAATCCTGCTGGATTCAATTAAACGGGGGGTTTCCGACATACACCTGGAGCCATTTGAAAAAAAATTCCGGATTCGTTTCCGGGCTGACGGTATTTTGTCAGAAGTCGCCAGTCCGCCGATCGGTATCGCCAACCGGATTATTTCCCGGATTAAAGTCATGTCCAGGATGGATATTGCCGAACGCAGGGTGCCTCAGGACGGCAGAATCAAAATGCAAATTTCCAAACACCGCGCTATCGACTTTCGTGTCAATACTTGCCCTACCTTATTCGGCGAAAAAATTGTGATGCGGATACTGGATCCGACTAGCGCGCAAATCGGTATCGAAAAATTGGGATTTGAAGAAGTTCAGCAAAAAAACTTTTTGTCCGCCATACATAAACCTTACGGTATGGTTTTGGTTACCGGACCAACCGGTAGCGGCAAAACCGTATCGCTTTATACGGGTTTGAACATCCTCAACAGCATTGAGCGCAACATTTCTACCGCAGAAGACCCGGTTGAGATTACTGTGGAAGGCATTAACCAGGTCAACGTCAATCCTAAGGCCGGCTTGACTTTTGCGGAAGCGTTGCGGGCTTTCCTTCGCCAAGATCCCGATATCATTATGGTGGGAGAAATACGTGACCTGGAGACCGCCAGTATTGCCGTTAAAGCGGCGCAAACCGGTCACTTGGTTTTATCGACCCTGCATACCAACGATGCGCCGCAAACCATTAACCGTTTAGTGCAAATGGGTATAGAACCATTTAATATTGTCTCGGCGGTTGTATTGATCATGGCGCAACGTTTAGCCAGACGCTTATGTGAATATTGTAAAAAGGAAGCGAATTTTCCGGATAATATCTGGTTAGCCGCCGGCTTTAGCAAAGAGGAGATTGGCGCTTTTAAAATTTATGAGCCAGTGGGTTGCGATCATTGCAATAATGGTTACAAAGGCCGGGTCGGCATCTATCAGGTTATGCCTATTTCCGAGGCAATGCGAGCCCTAATTTTAAGTGGCGGCAATGCCATGGAAATGGCCGCACTCTCAAAAAGTGAAGGGATTAACGATTTAAGAGCTTCAGGTCTGTTAAAAATACGTCAGGGCATTACCTCCCTTGAAGAAATTGACCGCGTCACCAAGGAATAATTATGGCAAATCAAGACATCCAAATTGAGTTTATCTGGGAAGGCTTTGATAAACAAAATAAAAAAACCAAAAGTCAAATTAGCGCAAAAAGCGAAGCCATTGCCAGAGCGGAATTAAGACGGATGGGAATGCGGGTTATCAAAATTAAACCTAAACCCAAACCGTTGTTTAACGCTAAAGCCAAAAAAATCGGAACTGCCGATATCGCCATTTTCGCTAGACAATTGGCGACCATGCTGGAAGCCGGCGTACCGTTGGTGCAGTCTTTTGAAATTATTGGCAAAGGCCATGATAACGCTTCCATGTCGGAAATGCTGTTATCCATCAAAACCGATATTGAAGGCGGCGACACTTTAGCGCAAGCACTGTCCAGAAAACCCTTACAATTTGATGAGCTGTTTTGCAATCTGGTTGAGGCTGGCGAACAGGCGGGGGTTTTGGAAACCTTGCTGGATAAAATAGCCACTTATAAGGAAAAAACCGAATCCATCAAGAAAAAAATCAAGAAAGCTCTAACCTACCCTATTGCCGTGCTGATTGTGGCTTTCATCGTAACCGCCATTTTGCTGTTGTTTGTAGTGCCGGTTTTTGAGGATATGTTTAAAAGCTTTGGCGCCAATCTGCCCGAGTTTACTCAAATGGTTATCGCCATGTCCAAATGGCTGCAGCAATGGTGGTGGGCTGTGGTGCTGGTAATCATAGCCACCTCTTTCACCTTTAGTTACTTTAAAAAGCGTTCCAAACCCTTTAATCATTTTCTTGATAAAACCTTGTTAAAATTACCGGTAGTCGGCGCCATATTGAACAAATCCGCCATTGCCCGTTTTGCCCGCACCTTGGGCACCATGTCTGCAGCGGGGGTGCCCTTGGTCGAGGCGCTTGCTTCCGTTGCCGGAGCCTGTGGTAATATTGTGTTTTATGAAGCCCTGATGAAAATTCGCGATGATGTGTCTACAGGCCAGCAACTGCAATTTTCCATGTTGCAAACCGGCATATTTCCAAACATGGTGGTGCAAATGGTGGCTATTGGCGAAGAATCGGGCTCTATTGACAATATGCTAGCCAAAGTCGCTGATTTTTACGAGGAAGAAGTTGACAATATGGTTGATAATTTAAGTAGCATGATGGAACCTATTATCATGGCGATTTTGGGGGTGCTGGTAGGCGGTTTGATTGTTGCAATGTACCTGCCGATTTTCAAACTGGGCGCCGCAGTCGGCTAATCATGTTTACTTTATTCTGTCCCCTTAATGACTTGTTTGCCTGGTTTTGGGCATCTCAGTACATTGCAAAATTCAGTTTAAAACCGATTGATGGTTTAAATTTATTCCATTCCAATTCTAGACAATGATCAAAGTCGGCCTGACAGGAGGTATTGGCAGTGGGAAGTCTACAGTTTGCAGGCTTTTTCAGGAATTGGGCGTAAAAATTATTGATGCGGATATTATCGCCCGCGAGTTGGTGACGCCCGGTCAGCCAGCCCTGGAATTACTAACTGAAGCTTTTGGCAAAGAAATATTAAATGAAAATGGCGAATTAAACAGAGACACCCTCAGAAAATTAATTTTTTCAGATATAATTAAAAAACATCTGTTGGAAGCCATTATGCATCCGCTAATTTTCGAGAGGATAACCTACGAAATTAACAGTTCACAAGATCATTACTGCATTG
>CAVUMJ010000204.1:0-36404 GCA_963741375.1 uncultured Pseudomonadota bacterium | reverse complement strand
CTACTCACCTATCCATTCCAAATATTGTGTAATAGATGATTACATCGTCTTGGAAGGCAGTTTTAACTGGTATAACACCTCGGTTTTTTCTCACGATTTACTGGTGATTGCCGCCGACCAGTGAAGTTGCCAAAGCTTATCTTTACGAATTTGCCCAGATTAAGCGGCTATTCAGGATTTTTTGACAAGCCAAGCGTTAGACTTTGCAACCATTTGCATTGATTTTGCGCGAACACAAAAAACATGTCCAACCTTCCAAATTATCAATTCAACACATCAACGATGTCGAACATGTGATAAAACTCACAAGAAAAAAGTAGATGGATTACAGATTCAGGAAAAATTTCAAATTAGAATCGGAACCGGTTTCTTCATTAAGCGTTGAAGCCGGAATTAATTGATTTAGAAAAAACCAGAATGCCGTGAGTTCAAACTTATCAAATCTAATTGAGGTTAGCCGTATGAATGAAGAAATCAGACAAAGGTTAGAAAACCTAGAAGAACATAAAGGCTCTAAACTTGTATCTCCCAATAAGGATAAACAAAAAAAACAAAAAGTCGTGTCCAATACTTTGCTGGAAAAACTCCACCAGAACAAACTGGATCGGATGGCAGAGAAGACTGGGAAAGCTGATAAATACTTCAATGATGCCGTTGAGACTCAATTACATCATATAGCGGACACCGTTAGGGAATTACTGTGGACGAATTACCACGATAATGAAGATCATATTGAACAAGTAGTTTCTGCGAAAGATCTGTTTAACTATTTACTAGAATCAGATTGTGGATTATGGATGGCTGACCTTTATGAGATGGTCTACAGAGACTTATTGAACAAACAAAATTTAACTGAAGATACTTTGAAAAGCCTGTCGCTTTACATGCAAGATGGTCATCTTGAATATATCCATGACACTATTAGAGCGGGTAAAGAGTAAGCGACGCCGAGTTTCGCTGTCGCCCGTTGACTAGTCAGTATAATTTGGTTGTTACCAACACGAAGCCATTCAAAAGTCGTGCGAATACTGGCCCGTTGAGGTCGGCAGCGCGTAATCATTGCCGAAATGGACGGAGGCATGGTACCCATTAATTATATACGCGGACGAAAGCCAGACAGACTGGCGCAAAGGCAAATTCCTGAGTTGGAAGGAAGCCAAGGTCTATTTGGCTCATGCTCAGGGAGTTGAACACCGGTATACGGTGGAACGCTGCGAGGGGATGTTGCTGAGGCAGGCAAACAATTGTTTGCCTGCTCCGTGGCTGCCGGATTCGGTCACACGCCGTTGGCGGTGGAGCTGTTTGGATTGCAGGTCAAGTAGAAGAGCAATTTGGCGGCAATGGCCGCTATTTGGTGGATTTTTATCATGTTTGCGAATACCTGCATGCTGCCGCTCAAGCCATGATGCCAATGTCACAAGTCAAAACTTGGGTGGATGGACAAAAGGAACATTTAAAAAAGCAAGGAGCGGCACAAGTCATCGTAGCGCTACAGCCGCATATTGAAACGCCGACAGTTCCGGAACAAGAAGCGCCGGTGCGGCGTTACTACCGCTATCTAAGTCAGCGTATGTCGCAACTGGACTATCCAGGTGCTTTGGCTAAAGGCTTGCTTATCTGCTCGGGAGAAATCGAAAACGCACACCGCTACATCGTGCAACAACGACTCAAGCGTCCGGGGGCGTGGTGGCCGGATTGATCATGCCGATTATATGCTGGCGCTCAGAATTAACCGGGCTAATGGACGATGGCGTGAGTATTGGGCCAACAATAAACAGGCCGCTTAATGTCCACATCAGTTTGAATCGCACCCCGCGGTTTGGAAAATTGGGTTTCCTTTCGTCAACGTATGAGCTTATGCTAAATTTAAAACGGCTATCAATTCTAATAATGTATTGCTATATTCATTGATGAGTTTCGCTGTCGCTCCACTATCCTACGTGCTACTTTTGATTAAATCTACGGCCCAAACCATCGTCTCCCTAGAATGAGCAACTACGACCATTGTTTTCAAGCCCTATTCTCCGAGCCGCGTATGGTCGAGGACTTAATCAAAGGCTTTATCGACTCGCCCTGGCTGCACACATTAGATTACAGCACGCTGGAAAAAATACCCGGCAATTACATCAGCAAACGCCTGAAAAAACGCCATAGCGATGTAGTCTGGCGCGTCAGCACAGGTGGCGAACACCTATACATTTACATCCTGATCGAATTTCAAAGCAAAAACGATCCGTTCATGTCTGTGCGCATGCTAGGGTATTTAAGCCTCCTTTACCAGGACTTAATCAAACGCAAACAAATTCTGCCGAATAATAAACTGCCACCGATATTACCGATTGTTTACTACAATGGCCGAAAAAAATGGACTGCCGCTACCAATATAGCCGACTTAATCCCCAAACTCCCGGATTTGCCGCCTGAGCTGCTACCCAGTTTAAAATATTTGCTGATAGACGAAAACAACTACACGCCAGAGCAACTGTTTGCCTTTAAAAACCTGGTAGCCTACATAATGCTGGTGGATAAGCCCTGCAACCTGGAAAATTTACAAATTTGCATTGAAAAACTGGCAAGCTTGTTGCAAAATCACCCTGAATTAAACCGGCTATTTACCGATGTCATCCCGGTACTGCTGGAACTGCGCGGTGTAGACGAACCAGAGCTGCCGAAGTTAAAAAATCTGGAGGAATTAAACATGACATTTGCCAAATTATTGAAAAAAAGCCGTAAAGAAGCCTTAATTGAAGGCATAGAGCAAGGTATAGAACAAGGCCTTGAAAAGGGTCGTAAAGAAGGTGAAATCTTAGTACTGCAACGCCAGTTAACCCGTAAATTCGGTACATTGCCGGATTATTTGACAGGTAAAATTGCACATGCCTCGCAGCAGGAATTAGAAAGTTGGCTGGACAAAGTGATTGATGCCGACAATTTGGATGGCATTTTTCAATAATTCAACCTGACTTGGCTGACTACGCCGAAAATTAATTCCGATAAAATCGAATGTTGATGAGTGAATTCAATCTTTATCAGACTTAATTTCAATATGCATACCACTCCTCAGGTTTAACGCTGCCGAAAAGACACTTCGCCAAACAGCGATTTCAAACCGCACGGTTGGCAACACCGGTATTGCGGCGGCGCTTCCACCTGAGCGTTTAGTTTGGCTGCAGCATGCCATAGCCAGCGCGGGTTGTATAATATGCCACGCGCTAGACCAACCATATCCGCCAGCTCCGGTTCGGTGATTAGGCCAACGGCAATGGTGGGCAACCCGGTTTCAAGGCGAATTGTTTCTGCAAAAGACACCTGATAATTAGGACCGGGGGGGATTTTCTGGAACGGTGACAGCCCACCGCTTGAAACATGTATGAAAGAACAGCCTTTGTCCCGTAAGGCCTTTGCAAAGACAATACTCTGCTCCAAATCCCCTGCAACTCAGTCGGTTGCAGAAATTCTAATACCAACCGGCATTTCTTGAGGAACCGCGGCTCTCATGGCATCAAACACAGCCAACGGGAAACGCATGCGATTTTCCAATGATCCGCCATATTGATCAGTTCGGGTGTTTGAGAGCGGCGAATGGAGTTTTAATAATTGAATACCGGCTTCCGGATCAAGCACCCTCCAGTTCATTCCAGCGCGAATAGGCTTGCTCTAATTCGGTTTCATATTTTTTCAACTGTTCCAGCGTCGCAGCCACACTTTCCTGTGGTTGTTTGTAAAAATCCGCCTGATTGATGCGGGTATTCAGTTCCGACAAGCTGTTTTCCAAAAAGTCTATGCGCTCCGGCAGTTGTTCGAGTTCTCGTTGTTCCTTAAAACTCAGCTTTTTAGTTTGGGCCTGGGCGCTTTTAGGTTTGTCTTTTTTGACTGTTTCTTCAGCCAGTCTGGGCGCCCCCTGTTTTTTGGCCTGCTCCGCCGCCTCAAACCAGTCTGCATAACCGCCGATATATTCGTTGACGACGCCATTACCCTCAAACACCATGACGCTGGTGACCACATTATCCAAAAAGGCTCTGTCGTGGCTAACCAATAATAATGTGCCGCCGTAGTTCACTAATTTTTCTTCCAGAATTTCCAGGGTTTCCAAATCCAGATCATTCGTCGGTTCGTCCATGACGATCAAGTTGGCTGGCTTGGTAAACAGCCTGGCCAGCAATAATCGGCTTTTTTCACCGCCGGATAGGCTTTTTACCGGTGAGCGGGCGCGTGCAGGTGCAAACAAAAAATCAGCCAGATAGGACATGACATGGCGTTTGCCTTCCGATGTGTCGACAAATTCACCACCGTCAAGTACGCTATCGGCTACGGAAATCTCCGGGTCCAACTGATCTTTTAATTGATCAAAATAGGCAACTTGCAGATTGGTTCCAAGCTCCACCTCACCGCTTACAGGTTGTAACTCTCCAAGCAGTAATTTCAATAAGGTGGATTTTCCGGCGCCGTTAGCCCCGATCAAGCCGATTTTGTCGCCACGCTCTATACGGGTGGAAAAATGACTGACGATAATTTTGTCTTGATATTGAAAGCTGATATCATTGGCTTCAATGACTTTTTTGCCGGATGATTCACCTTTAACTATAGCCAGTTTGGCAGTGCCCTGGGTATTGCGGCGCAAAGCCCGTTCGTCACGCAGACGTTTTAATGCCCTAACCCTGCCTTCGTTTCTGGTTCTGCGGGCTTTGACGCCTTGTCTGATCCAGACTTCCTCTTTGGCCAGTTTTTTGTCGAATTCAGCATTTTGATTGGCCTCGTCTTCCAGAACCGCGGCCTTGCGGCGTAAATAATCCAGATAATCACCCGGCCAGGAAGTCAATTGGCCTCTATCAAGGTCAATAATGCGGGTTGCCAGTTTTTGTAGAAATGCTCTATCGTGGGTTACGAATAACACAGCGCCGCTGAAAGACAACAGTTGTTCTTCCAGCCAGGAAATACTTTCAAAATCCAGATGGTTGGTTGGCTCGTCCAGCAATAATACTTCCGGTTCTATCACCAGCGCTCTTGCCAGCGCTACCCGCCGTTTCCAGCCGCCGGACAGACTGCCGACTGTTTGGTCTCCTGGCAATTGCAGCTTGCTCAGCACCTGTTCAACCCTCTGCTGGAAATGCCAGCCATTCTGAATTTCCAGTTTATGCTGTACATCACCCAGTTCTTGCATGTTGGCTTCACTACCATCCATATGCGCCAGTAATTCGTGGTATCTGACGATCAAGCCGCCCAATTCTCCCAGGCCGCCGGCAACCGCATCATAAATGCTGTCTTCCGCATTTAAATTCGGAGCCTGCTCCAGCCAGGCAATTCGCAATTCCGGCTGCCGCCAGATCTCACCATGATCGGCATAAATATCGCCGGCGATAATTTTCATCAAGGTGGATTTGCCCTCGCCGTTACGGCCTAGCAAGCCTACTCTTTCACCGGCGTCTAGTTGAAAATCCGCCTGATCAAGCAGTGCGTGGGCGCCAAAAGCGATGGATACATTGGATAATCGAATTAAGGGCATTTGTTTTGTAGATAGCGTCTGAGTAAATCCAAGGCCAGTAACGCAGCCTGATTTTGTTTGTATTGAATTGAACCGGATAGTTTATGGCGGCTGTGAATCATTCCGTTAGCATGACTAAGGACATTATACAAGACTACGCTTCGATTTTTCTCATGATAGTCTTGCTCAGCAGAGAATAGTTGCACCAAAGCCAAATTGGCTTTTTTTTGCCATTTAAGTTGCTTTGCCAACTCTGCCGCACTAAATTCCGGATCATTCGCATCAATTTCAATTTGCCATTTTAAGCCCAGTTCCGCCACATCAAAACAAATCTCTGCAGATGTGAGCCAGGATTTGGTAATGCACTTGGCTGTGGTCAAACCTTGGGTAAATGTTTCCAGTATTGCAAGTTGATAAGTTTTTTGCTGCATCAAACGATCAATTACATCAAGCAGCCCACCCTGGTTTCCGTGCAATCCATCAATAGAAAACACGGAGTCGCCTATCTGCCTGGCAACCTCCATAGTAATGGCTTCTCTTTCCAGGGCAGGAAAGCCGGCGGAAAACAATAATTTAGTTTGCACTTCGTCAACTGCAGCTCTGAAACCCAGTTCTACCGCCTTTGGCAATACTATGGAACTAAGACACTGCTGAATAGCTGATTCGCCCATACCCACACTGCGTAATATCACCAAAGAATCCGCGTACAAATTAAAACGCTCCAATAATTGCTGCCGAATTTGCCCCATGTACATGCCTTGCATTTCTGATGGCACACCCGGCAAAAACACAAACCAGCAACGTTGGAACTGCAAGGAAAAACCGGGAGCTGTTCCATAAGGATTATCAATACGCAAGGCATTTTCCGGCAGATATGCCTGCTTGCGGTTTGCTTCCGGCATGGGGCGATCACGAACTGCAAAATACTGTAATATGGATTGATAAGCCTGATTATCGAATTTTAGCGGCAAGCCACTGGCTATACTGACTGCTTCCGTTGTTAAATCATCCACTGTTGGACCCAGCCCGCCGGTACAGATGCAGCAATCGGCGCGGCCGGCTATTTCAGTAAATAATTCGATTAGATCTTCCAGTTCATCGCCAACGGTGGTGTGTCGTTTTACCTGAAAGCCTAAATCAAATAGATGTTCCGATAACCAAGCGGCATTACTGTCAATAATATGACCGGTAATCAGTTCATGGCCTTGAGAAAAAATTTCCGCAATCGGCTTCATTTCATAATATTCCATACCAAAAAGGCAAACTAAATACGCTTAGCCCGGTTGTGATTGCCACTGATGTGGCGTATAGAGAACTATCCAGTTTATATCTATCACAAAGTACAATGCCCAATATCATGCTAGGCATAGCAATATCTAACACCGCTGCAGACCGGTATTCAGCGCCCATGGACATTTTACTTGCCAAAAGCATGGCCACGGCCGGCATTGCAAACAGCTTTATACAGACTACGGGTATGACATAAGGCAAATTTCCAAACCGAATCGCCTTCCAGTTTAACGCCATGCCCAAAGAAAATATCATCAGGGGGGCAACTGCCGAAGAGCATTTTTGTAAAAAACCTATTAACCAATCCGGTACGGTCACTTGCATCAAATTTAAGGTCACCGCCAAAAAAGCCGCCCAGAATGGCGGCGCATTTAAAAAGGCCAGCATGGATTTGCGTTTTTCAGTAGGGTCCTCGCCGTAATGGCGGGCTAACATGACGCCGATGGTATAAACTACCGGCGCTACAGAAAATAAATCAATCTGGATCACCACTGATCGCGACCAACTGCCATATACTTGTTCAAGAATCGGCAAACCTAGATAGGTGACATTAGGAAACGCCGCCGCCAAAATAAGTGCGCCACTTTGCCTGTTTTTGATTCGAAACAAACGAATCACTAACCAGCACAGAATTAAACTGACTGCTATGCTGGTGACGCCAAGCAAAGTATATTGCAAAGACAGCCAGCCAATTTGGGCCTGCCACAACACTAGCAACACCATGGCCGGCAGAAAAAAATAAAACACCACGCTGGTTAATACCAATCTGGTTTGCTGGGCTGACAAGCCGTTTGGATTAAACATACCCCAACCGGCGCCAGCCAGAATGAGCATGGCCATTTGGATTAAAGTGGAATTCATAATGAATTATATCATTATTTTTTAAGGCGTTAGCAGGGTTAGAGAATTTTAGGAAATATGTGATCCGGTAGTGTTGGATCAATTTGGCATGCCTGATTCGTTTTAGTCTTGCAACTGCCTAAAGCTGGCATGGAACTATACGTGTTAAACAAAGACACCCAATCAAACCGAAAGGAACGCGGTCCAATCAGGATAGGAAGAAACGGGCTGAAGGATTTGCATAATCCCCAGTTTGATGGGGGATTATGATTTAATTAATGAAGGATAACATCAGAAAAGCAATCATACAGCTGTTTGGCTTCAAACTGTAGATTATGACTGCTCTCAACGCGCCGATAACCTTCCTTGCCCATGGCCGCCAGTTGCTCCGGAGACGTTGTCAGCGCCTGACGAATGACCAGCACCAAATCATCAACCGAACCTGCCGGAACCAGCCAGCCGCATTTTTGATCCACTAATTCCGGTATTCCGGCAATATAAGTCGAAATGACCGGCCTTCCCAGGGCGAATGCTTCCATAATTACGACCGGTAAACCTTCGGCAAAACTAGGCAATAAAAATACCCGAGACTCCGTAATCATTTTCCTGACTTCCTGGTTTGACTTCCAACCATGAAGTTCAACCATAGAACCCACATCATATTTAATAATCTGTGCTTCCAGCTCTTTTCTGGATTCTCCATCGCCGACAAAATGCACTTTTAAATGTGGAAAATCAGTTTTTAATTGCGCTAAAGCCTGAGGCAACAAAAACTGGCCTTTTTGAGGGCATAGTCTACCCACACAAACCAGATTATGGTTGTCATCGTTAAAATTGAAATCAGGTTTGAACTCTTCCATTTTCAAACCGCAATGGACAATCACTATTTTGTCCCAATATTCATAACCGCTATTTCTGATTAACTGCACCCGGCAAAAATGTGAAATAGCCACTACAAAACTAGCCCGCTGAATTTTAAGTTTCATACTAAGCAGGGTTGGGTCTACGAACTCATCGGGGCCATGCGATGTAAAGCTATAACTGACTCCGCCCATAGCTTTGGCCAGCATAGCCACAGTGGTGGCATTGGTTGCAAAATGTGTGTGGACATGGCTTATGCCATCACGTCCGGATTGTTTATAAAAATGCGCAGCCTGTAACAGATAGGCAAAATGTTTGACTGAAATGCCGCCGGAGTTTTGACAAACTTTTAACCACAATCCAAAAGCACTCAGCAAACCTTTTAAATTAGTCAGCAACACCAGCAAAAAATCTTTAAACAAAGTGGCGATATTATTGGATAACAGGTAGTGGGTGCGGCCTTGTTCAGCAATATCCAGCGGATCGACCAAATCTTCGCCCCAATGTCTGACGGCATAACGTTTTATTTCTAAATTCAAACTTTCCAGACTTTCAATTTCACGACGAATAAACGTCGTGCTAGTCATCGGATAGGAGTTCATCAAATAACCGATTTTCAATTTAATTTCCTTACGCTTGGTTTCTGTATGAATTTACAGGTTTTTTAGTTTATCTATCACTTCTAACACTTGAGTAGAAGCGCTCAAAGGAAAAATATCGCTGACTAATTTGTCTTGACGATATAAATTGCAAAAATGATTAATAACCGGCAAATACTGGTTACTACCATAAGAATGATGTTCATACCCCAAAAATTTACGAACACTATTAAGACGGCGCAACAATACAAGCCCACGTAACTTTTTGGTCAATCCGGGTTTTGCATTGATCGGCATGTCCGATACCGGCTGACTTGGCAAAGCTGCTTTGGCAATATTGACCAATTCCGCACCCAGAAGCGGAGGCTCCAGACTAACCGTACCGCCAGAGGCAGATAATACAGCGCGATTTTGTAACAAAGCAGTTAACGAAACGGCGAGTTGAGATTGCTGTCCACTTTGGTGAATTAATTGGAATGCTGCATGCACATCGACATTATCCTGGTTTCTATCCACTTGACCGATTACTGTTTTAACATTGCCAAACAACCTGATTGCTAATGAAATGGGGTATACGGCTCTATCCAGTAAAACACCGCCTCTTGGCCCGGACGAGTATGACTTAAGCAAAGTGTCCTGCCCAACCGGGTAACCGAAGTCCGCATAGAAATGCGAGGCAACGCCTAACTCTTTACTATCATGCACATAAAAAAAACGCTGGAAGGATGGCAGACAAAATGTCCACATGGCTTCCATGCATAATTTGCCTGATCTGGCCGCCTCCTGTTCAATTTCCTGATTTTCTGCCGCCGAAATAGCAATTGGTTTTTCACATAACACAGCTTTGCCTGCTTTTAAGGCGCTAATGACAGTTTTTGCATGATTTTCAGTGGCATTGGCGACATAAACCGCATCGATTTCATCATTGCTCAATAACGATGCAAGTCCCGTACAGGCCTGCGGAATACCGAATGCATTAGCAAAACTTTGCGCACGCTGTTCGGATTCACTTGCTACAGCAAGCACGCTGACTCCAGCCGCGGAGGACAAGGCTGTCATCATGGTTGCCGCCATTTTGCCAGTCCCTATTATGCCGAATTTGATAAGTTTCATAATTTACGCCTAATTCAATTTTGAGTCCAGGTCGCCCAAGGCATGGGCAGTTGTTCCGGACAGCTTGTTTTCATAATCTGAACGCCTGTACTGTCCAGAGAATTCTGAATTGCTAAAGTGATTTCATTTAAATGTAGCGCAAAATCCGCAGAGGCTCTTGATGAGCGCCCTTCCTGCAAAGCAGCCAGAACTTCCGCAGGCCCAAGAGCAAAATTCATCGCTGCCGCTCCTCGGCGTGGAACCTTTGGATGTGTGACGCCTTTGAGCTTAAGGCGTTTGGCAAAAGGAGAATTGATTAATTTCCGGCGAATAGCCAAGCGTTTGCGCAATTTCACGCTGGCGCTATTATTCCAGCTCTCGTTAACTTCCAGAATACCTTTGTCGCCTATCACCCGCAGGCTGTGATTATGTGGCGCCACAATTCCGCAAGTCAGACGCGCAACGACACCGGATTTAAAAAACAAAATGGCTGTGGAAAAATCCGGAGCGGATTTATCCAAATCATCCAGCTTATTTTTTACCAACTCCGCAGATGCCGCGACCACTTTTTCAACACTGCCAAAAATCATCATCAGCCAACAAAGATAATAACCGGCATGTTCAAGTGTGCAGCCTACCAGAAATTCATCACGATATGGCCAGGGCGCTCCAGACTCGCTCATCCACTTTCGATATGGCGCCTGGGTAATAAAATCATCGTCCAGTTCTGCATAAACCAATAGAGGCTTACCGATCATATTCTCTCGTACCGCCAACCAGAGCGTTTGCGCCACTTCACTCAAAAAGCTGCAAGGTGCGGAAGCCAAAACCAGATTACGGCTGACAGCCAAAGCATGCAATGCATAAGCATCTTCCATTTTAATGGCTAATGGTTTCTCGCTGTAGACATTCCTGCCGGCTTCCAAACAGCTTTTACTAACTTCATAATGCGAACCCGGATTGGTCAGATTCAATATCAAATCCGGGATTTCATCATCATTCCCGGAAATGGCTAATAAATCTTCCATTGAGCTAGCCGGAGCAACATTCCAGAAATTGGTAAAAGCTTGTAATCGTGCAGCATCGCGGTCATACGCTTTCAATATCTTAATATCGGGAAAGGTCGTTAAGGACCTCATGTACAAGTCTGAGACAAAACCAGTGCCTATTATAGAAATCTTTGCCATGTTTTAAACTAAGGTGTGAGATAAAAATTCCGGCCTATTCAGGGTCCTAAAGCTTTGTGATTGTCTAGTTAAAACAAAATAAAGCTGTGAACCTCAGGCTGTTTTCATAGCCGAGGCTGACAGACTATAAACTTAAGATATTAGAAAAATCCGCATCAACAATCAAAACCGGACTATAAACCCTAAATTAAAACAGTACTTTATAGCGGATTAAATTACTGCAACAAAATTTTATCAAGCGTCTTGTCACTAAAATCGCAATGCAAAGGATCGCTTGTCCATAGATTAATCATATCACCCCATTTTAGATCAAGACAAATATCTTGCCATTCCAATGGAGCATTGATACTCCTGTTTTGGTAAGCTTCCACTGAGCTGCAGGTAGATAGAATCACCGCTGCCAATGCGCTTGCATCCTTTTCGTGAAAAAACTGTACTGCGCCTCTTTTTCCTAAACGGCCAACAAACATTGGATGATCCGAAACAATGACAGGTGTGTGAACCATCAAGCTTTCCATAATAGTCATCGGCAAACCTTCCGGATAGGAATGGTGACTTGGCACCACCACCACATCAGCCGCATTCATATATGACAAGACTTTGTCATGATCTGTTAATCCAAGAAATTCCACACAATGATCAACGCCTAATTGCTTGGCAAAATCTTCACATCGATTATCAATAATCTTACCGGCAATGCGAATTTGAATAGTTCTGCCCGCATCTATCACATATTTGGCTGACTCGATTAAATCTAACACTCCCTTATCTTCAACTACCGCTCCGGCATAGAATACATTTATGGTTTTTGTATCCAAATCAGCGGGAATGGTTTTATTCCAGTTTGCCGGCGAGTCGTCGTGCTCCCAATCAAACGGTAATATTTTATTAGGATTAACGCCAAGATTACTAATCGATCTTGCAGCATTTATTTGATGATTGGCCACCCATCTTACTGAAGGATGCTGTAATTCATAATACAACCAGTATTTAGCTAATTTTGCTTTAATTCCGCCGTGATTATATTCAAATGAATCGAAAAAAACCGGGAAAACCGGAATATGATTTTTTCTGAGGAATCTAAGGAGTCTCACATCCGGAAACCTTAACAGCACGCAATCAGGAGCAAATTCCTTGACTGCTTCCTCAATTTTCTTTCGGCAAACTTTAAAGTCCTGGATACTGGTATCCAAAGCCATTGCTTCTAAATTGTCTTCCAATTTTACACGATATCCACTTGTTTCAATATTGGATTTAACAACTAAGATTAATACCTCATCGCCTTTTCTTGCCTGATCAATCACTACCCCAACACTGTATTTTTGACCGTAATAATTTTCTTTACCATTTTTAATATAAAGACGTTCATATGCTTCAGGAAAATCGCCTGTATAAGATATATGTAAAATTTTCATAATTCAGCCATTAATTAATAACATACAGCCGAAGCTGTACGACTATCGGAAAATAAAGCGATAAAAACATGAAAATGCAATTTATTAATTTCGCATTTCATTCTAAAACCGAACCTCATTATAATTCCTAAGATGTTATAGTCAAATTTGTAGTCTGGTGAATTTGCCGACAATATCCGAATTTTTTATCAAAATCGTTTACGCCTATTCTATCAATTAAACTCAGTCGCAAGTATTTGAATCAGTTCTTGTGATCAAAAATAATTCCTTTAATCCGCATCTTAATTTGTCTAGCGCCACTAATGATTATTTTCACCCAAATGGGTGATGACTACATCATAAAAAACGCGTAGAATAGCGTTCAAAATACTAGAATCCATACTAATCAGACTGCATATCATCAATTCGACAAACTTCCTGTCTTGTTAAATGATTGCTTTAATGCCGGAATAAATATTATGGCAACAAATTTTACTTTTAAAATTACGGAAACACCCCCTCGTTTAATCGAAAAAACTCAGAGTAGCCGATATCAACCTATGATTAACGGTAGCGCTGAAACCAGTATGCTAAATTTATACTGTTACCGGATTTTAGACTATGAAGGACTGCTTGCCATGACTAAATGGATGGACTATTCATCATTGATGGTATGGATGAATATTCATACCCGTGGAAAAAATCATGCCTTTCAGGTACAAACCACGGCGTCTGACAATTTATCCACCTCAGGCAATGTAACAAATCTCGATTTAGTCGCTAGTGTAGCGATTGACAACAAGCATAACCCCATTTCAGCTGCGCCCCAATCAGAACGTAAACTTGGGTTTTTATTTTTTAAATAATTTGTTGAATTCATAAACAAACTAGCGTTGTTGATCATGGGTATTTTGCAGGTTTGGATACAGTAAAAAGCCGCCTTCCACATCTACTTTTAGCAATATTCTGAGATTATTTTTATGGATTGAATAATTTAAACCATTCATGCCGTTAGTGTCTTGAACGTTATTGCCGCCATTACCGGCAATTTCCAGCCATTCTCCCAAGTTGGCGCGGATTGAACTATGTATTGCCTGAGTTTGCTTGCTATAGCCCTGCTGATCATTTTCAGCCCAAGGCTCTATATCAAGTACAACTTGCCGGCCAGTCAGTCTCGGGGTAACAGCAAAACCGCTTCCGGTCTGTTGAGCCGGCATTGACACACCCAAACCCTGGTTTCTGCCATTCATGCCATAGATACTGACGTTAGCCGATGATTTGACATTACCAAGTTTGATAAGGGCCTGATGTCCATCCAGAGTCTGTACATGCATGATCTGATTGCCGACAAGATCTCTGGTATCCGCATTCATGCCATGCATTTCAATTGCCGGCGGGTTAATCGCCTTTATAGCTTCAGCATTTAGTTCGGCAGCTGTTTTAGTGCTATTTTGAATAACGGAAATAATTAAATTGTTGACAGCAACATCAAGAGAAGCAATTAATTTCAGGAAATCCGCCATTTTTTCCGGAGTGGTTTTGATGATCAAATTAGCGCCATCGGCCACTACCTTGTCAGAACTTTCCAAAACTGGCGTCAAAAGCGGTATTAACTCTGCAGCGGGCCGATTTTGCAACGGCACAACTTCCATGACGGTATTATCTGCGCGAATCGCACAGCAATATAATAGCAAGCAAAATATCAAATTAAATTTCATCATAAAGAGCAAGATATTGTGTGGCGCTGTTTTTCCAGGAAAAATCCTTGCTCATGGCATTCCGCTGAATTTTTTTCCAGGCTGACTTATCCGCAAACAACACTAAACTGCGTTTAATAGCTTCGATCAAAGCTGCTGGAACCGGATCGCTAAACACAATACCGCTAGCACTACCATTTGCCAAACTTTCCGGCAGGGCATCCACCACAGTATCCGCCAAACCGCCGGTTTTGCGGACTATGGGCACAGTTCCGTATCGTTGGCTATACATTTGATTCAATCCGCATGGTTCAAATCTCGACGGCATCAGAAAAATATCGGCTCCGGCTTCAATTTGATGAGCCAATTGTTCATCATAACCAATGTTTACGGCAATTTTCTCCGGATACAAACGGGCAAAATCCTCCAGTTTTAGTTCTATGCTTTTATCGCCGCTACCTAACATTACAAATTGAATAGGTAGTGAAACCAGTTCCTGCAGGTTGCTCAGCACCAGATCAATCCCTTTCTGTTCTACCAACCGGCCGATCAAGCCAAACAAAGGGATTTGCTGATTGACTGGCAAGCCAAATTTTTCTTGCAAATAAACTTTATTTAGCAGTTTATCATTCAGTTTTTTTGAACTATACGTATGGCTGATATAGGGATCTTTGACCGGGTCCCAGACATTAATATCAATACCGTTGATAATACCCGACAAATTATCTCTTCGATATGCCAGTAAACCTTCCAGACCATAACCAAATTCAGGTTTTTGAATTTCCTGGGCATAGGTTGGGCTCACGGTGGTAATTCTATCGGCATAACTCAGTCCGCCTTTAATGAAAGATAACATGCCATGAAACTCCAGGCCGTCAGGATGCCACAGTAGTCCGGGAAGATTTAGCAAATTATATGCGCTTCCTGGAAACAAGCCCTGGTAAGCCATATTATGTATGGTAAAAATACTGGCTGGCCGGTATTCTTCAAGACTTAAGAAGGCAGGCGCCAAACCGGTTTGCCAATCGTTGCAATGCAGGATATCCGGTTTCCAATCCAGATAGGCGCGATTCATGGACACCTCGACAACTATGCGGCAAAATAACGCAAAACGGTCTCCAATATTGTGCCAGGGTTTACCGGTTTCATCCAGATACGGGTTCCCCGGAAAATCAAAGAAAGCCGGAAAATCGACGAGCCAGACGATTACCTCGGAATTGGGCAATCGGGTTTCCAAAATATTGACATCACAATTATTGACGCGCACCGTACACAGATACCTGCCGGTTTCACAGTTCGATATATCATGATAATTAGGCATAATTATGCGTATATCCTGACCTAAATCGGCTAAAGCGATGGGCAGGCTTCCCGACACATCAGCCAAACCGCCGGTTTTGATCATTGGATGCGCTTCACTTGTGGCAAACAAAATTCTTTTCATGCGTTGTTTCTTTACATTTTCAGGATAATTCCCGCCAAAGGCGGCAGAGTGACAAGAATCGAGTGAGGCAGATTCATCCAGGGAACCGGTTGGGAGAACACATGTCCATTACCGATATTGCCGCCATCATAGTAGTGGGAATCTGAGTTGAAAATTTCATAATATTGTCCGGCATGAGGCACCCCTACCCGATAACCTTCGCGAGGCACCGGCGTAAAGTTCAGGATCACCACCAAATCTTCATTACCTGATTTACGTCTATAACATATTATAGATTGCTGGACATCATGACAATCTATCCACTCAAAACCATGATAATCAAAATCATAGAAGTACAACGCAGAATGGGTGGTATAGATTTTATTTAAATCCTTGACCAAAGTTTGCACTCCGCGGTGATGTGCATAATCAAGCACATACCAGTCCAGCACATTATTTACGCTCCATTCACAACCCTGAGCGAATTCACAACCCATAAATAGCAGTTTTTTACCGGGATAAGTAAACATCAAGGTGTAAAGCAAGCGTAAATTAGCAAATCGCTGCCACTCATCACCCGGCATTTTATTCAGTAAGGATTGCTTGCCATGCACAACTTCGTCATGAGAAAACGGCAGGATAAAATTTTCTGAAAAGGCATAGAGCATACCAAAAGTCAGTTGATCATGATGATAAGGACGATGAACCGGGTTTTCCTTCATATAGCAGAGAATGTCATGCATCCAGCCCATATTCCACTTCATGGAAAAACCTAACCCTCCTGTCCAGGTTGGTCTGGTGACTTGAGGCCAGGAAGTGGATTCCTCGGCCATGATAATGGTGCCGGGATGCTGTTCGTGAGTGACCTGATTCATTTGGCGAAGAAAATCAATAGCCTCAAGATTTTCGTTTCCGCCATACATATTAGGTATCCAGTCATTAGCTTCCCGGGAATAATCCAGATAGAGCATTGAAGCAACTGCATCAACTCTTAACCCATCCAGATGGAATTCTTCCAACCAGAAAAATGCGCTGGATAATAAAAAGTTTTTAACCTCGTTTCTACTGTAGTTGTATATCAGCGTTCCCCAATCGCGATGCTCACCTTTGCGCGGATCTTCATGCTCATAGAGCGCACTGCCATCAAAACGCGCCAAGGCGAAACTGTCTTTGGGAAAATGCGCCGGCACCCAGTCCAGCAAAACCCCGATGCCATTTTCATGAAAAATATCTACAAAAAAACGAAAATCGTCCGGCTTGCCGTGACGGCTGGTAGGGGCGAAATAGCCCGTAGTCTGATAACCCCAGGAAATATCAAGGGGATGTTCCGTTATTGGAAGTAATTCGATATGGGTAAAACCCATGTCTTTAACATATGCCACCAGTTTTAAGGCCAGATCACGATAATTCATGAAATTGCCTTGAGGATCTCTATGCCATGATCCTAAATGCACTTCATAAATCGACATAGGTTCATGCAGCCAATTACGATTTTTCCTTTCCGTCATCCATTTGCTATCTTGCCAGACATAGCTGTTTTCATTCGTCACCACGGCCGCGGTCTGTGGTCTGAATTCAAATTGCTGACCATAAGGGTCTGACTTAACCAGCAACTCACCGGATTGACGATTTATTATTTCAAATTTGTATAAACAACCTACCTTGAGACCGGGAATAAAAATTTCCCAGATACCACTGCCTCCCAAGGTACGCATGGCGTGAACGCGTCCATCCCATTGATTAAAATCGCCTACCACGCTCACCCGTTGAGCATTAGGCGCCCAAACCGCAAAATACACTCCTTGAATTCCTTCTATAGTATGTAAATGCGCGCCCAATTTCTGATAAATATGCCAATGGCGGCCTTCAGCAAATAAATGCTGATCGAACTCAGGCAATACTGTTCCAAACGTATAGGGATCAAAATGCTGATGCTGCACTCCATCTTTATCAGTCCAATGCAGCTCATAATGCTTTGGCAACATTTCTTGTGGATATAGCTCAAAAAAATCGGTGCCGGCGATTCTGTCCATCTGTGGTCCATCAACACCGATTTTAACGATTTCGGCGTAAGGTAAAAACACCCGGATCACGGTTTTTTTATTTTGAGAATGACGACCTAAAACTGAAAATGGGTCATGATGACGAGCCTCAGTAATTTTAATAATGTTTGGATCAAGCATTTTTTCTTTGCTTGGCTTGTTCATTTTGGTAAGCCTCAATGGTAGTTCGTTTGATTTTGGAAAGAATAGGCATATTTAGGCGCCATTCCAACATACAATGTTAGCCTCATTTTTTTTACTTTTCCATGAAGAGTAACGATAATGGCGCAAAGCGGCAAGAAAAGTCTTGAGTAATACGCCAAAAAAATAGTTTAGAGAAATTAAATTCTTTGTAGGGGATAGAAATGTCAGTCGTGGATTCACAAAAAAATCTTAGAAGAGTCAGTGAATTAACCCGTAACACCATAGCTTTGATTCTTGCTGGCGGGCGGGGATCCCGGCTAAAACATATGACAGACTGGCGGGCAAAACCAGCTGTGCCTTTTGGCGGTAAATTCCGGATTATCGACTTTCCGTTATCTAATTGCATCAATTCCGATATACGTAAAATCAGCATTCTCACTCAGTACAAGGCCGACTCCTTGATCAGACATATTCAACAAGGCTGGGGGTTTTTACGTGGTGAGTTTGGAGAATATGTCGATTTAATGCCTGCCCAGCAGCGCCATGATGAACAATCCTGGTATAAAGGCACAGCAGACGCGATTTTTCAGAATATTGACATTCTTCGCTCCAGAAACCCTGAATTTATACTGGTTCTGGCTGGCGATCATATATACAAAATGGATTATTCAGCCATGCTGGCTGACCATGTCGCCAACGACGCCGATTTAACCATAGGCTGTATCGAAGTACCCTTACAGGATGCCAAAGAGTTTGGCGTCATGCATGTCGATGAAAACCGGCGAGTCAAAGATTTTATTGAGAAACCGGCCAATCCTCCGGCTATGCCGGGCCGGGAAAATACAGCTCTGGCTTCAATGGGGATTTATGTTTTTAACGCTCCTTTTTTATTTGAGCAATTGATCAAGGATGCGGATATGCCAAATTCCCACCGCGATTTCGGCAAAGACATCATTCCATCCGTAATCAGCAAATATAACGTCAATGCTTATCCTTTCCTGGATTTGCAAAGCGGACAACAAAGTTATTGGCGAGACGTCGGAACCATTGATGCGTATTGGGCTGCCAATATGGAACTGATTGGCGTTAAACCCGATCTAAATTTATATGATAATACATGGCCTATTTGGACTTATCAGGCTCAGACTCCTCCCGCCAAATTCGTGTTTGATGACGATGATAGACGCGGTCAAGCTATTGACTCCATGGTTTCCGGAGGATGCGTGATTTCCGGCTCCACTGTTCGACACTCTTTATTATTCTCCCAAGTCAGAGTCAATTCATACTCCGTGGTTCAGGATTCAGTCATTATGCCGGACGTCAATATCGCCAGACATTGCCGTATTACCAAGGCAATTGTCGAAAAAGGCTGTCAAATACCTGAAGGTACGATAATTGGTGAAAATCCGGAAGATGATAAAAAACGTTTTTATGTGAGCGAAGGCGGGGTAACTTTAGTGACCTCCGACATGCTGGGACAAAGAAGGCACTATGTCAGATAAGTTGGGCTGTATTAATACCCTAAGAGTTTAATTTAGGGTATTAATACTAAATAAAGACCTCATCGAACAGAGGAAATTTGAAGCAAACGGTCAAAAAATCGCCGAACTTTGCTTCTGAAATTTAAAAAATCGAACTAGTTTGAAATTGGCGAGTTAGCAGTCTTTGCTTTCTAAGATCGGCTCTCTTTTTCGATTATGGTACATTTTATTTTCGTGACTTGACCTGCAATTGCTAAGCTCTTTTTGAGGAAATCCATATTCTTTTGTATCTTTTACGTGTTTTTTTCTCATGACATCTCACCTCTTGGTTTTAGAAACGGCAAATCAATCTTATAAACCTGTAATGAATAAAACAGCTACGAACTTCACAAATCCATCATTTTCTAGTACTCAAACATCAACCTGCAAACCCTTTACCACGACCACCACTATGCTGGCAGGATTTGTTAATGATACAATATCCATAACTTATCTATGATGCGAGTCTCAGATAGTTCTAGCAGATATTTTTACACGAGGTAATCATACGCCTGATCATTGCAAGCTACAAATATCTATCGGTTACATCAATTTGTGGATGTAGATGTTTTGAAGCAAGAAATAATAGTGTCCGATAAGTCAATTTAGTTATATACAGTTCAAACATTTTGGATAACACTCATCCGATAAGCTAAATAACCGGAAAATCAATACAGTATGAATACATTTACCGCGCTTTTCGCTGATGCATTGGCTTATGAAAGATAAACTGAATGTAGTGTTATGCTGGCACATGCACCAGCCGGAATATAGGGACAGGCAAAGCGGCGAATTTAAAATGCCCTGGACTTATCTGCATGTCATCAAAGATTATGTTGACATGATCGCTCACCTGGAGGCGCACCCCAATGCCAAAGCCGTTGTCAACTTTGCCCCTATCCTACTGGAACAAATTGAGGATTATTCCAATCAGGTAAGTCATTATCTGCATGACCGAATTGCCATTAAAGATCCTCTATTGGCCGCATTAGTTGAACCTTCCGTGCCGGCCGATGCCGAAAAACGTCTGATGCTGCTAAAAGACTGCAAAAAAGCCAATCGTGATCGTCAGATTAATCGCTATCCGGTTTTTTTGAAGTTAATTGAAATGTCGGACTGGCTGCAGTCACATCAAGACGCCATCAATTATGTCAATTCCCAGTTCATTTCGGATATTTTAGTTTGGTACCACCTGATCTGGATGGGGGAAACTGTCAAGCTAACGGATTTTCGCGTCAGATGCCTGATAGAAAAAGGCAGCAATTTTTCCCTGCATGACAGAATTGAAATTGTAGAAATTATTGGCGATTTACTATCAAAGGTCATTTACCGTTATAAGGCGTTGGCCAGAAAAGGCCGCATAGAATTATCCGTCACCCCGTATGCCCATCCCATTGTGCCCTTGATGCTGGACATTCAATGCGCCAGGGAAGCCATGCCTGAGGTGATTTTGCCTGAATTAAACCAATATCCTGGTGGTGAAGAGCGTGTCATCTGGCATTTGCGTAAGGGTATGACCACATTCAGACATTTTTTTGGTTTTGAACCCAATGGATGTTGGCCTTCCGAGGGCAGCGTCAGTGAAAAAACCTTAAAAATACTTTCTGAGTTTGGCTTCAAATGGACTGCCAGTGGCGGCAATGTACTTCATAACAGTTTAAATGCTTCAGGTATGCTTGCCCAAACCAATCGACACCACCCTTTCAAATTAAAATCCTCTGATATCGCCTGTTTTTTTCGAGATGACGGATTGTCGGATTTGATTGGTTTTGAATATTCCAAATGGCACGCTGACGATGCAGTTGCAGATTTTATTCAACATATGGAAAACATTTATCAAAGTCAAACACAGCCCGCGGTGGTTTCTATCATCATGGACGGGGAAAATGCCTGGGAATACTTTCCGGACAATGGTTATCATTTTTTAAGCGCCTTATATAGGCAACTAAGCGATCACCCTAGAATTAAATTGACTACCTTCTCTGAATGTTTGGATAATAATACTATTGAAATAAAACAATTACCCAAACTTGTTGCAGGCAGCTGGGTATATGGCTCATTCTCAACCTGGATAGGTGATGCAGATAAGAATTGCGGATGGGACATGCTGGGTGACGTCAAAACTGTCTTTGATAACGTATTGGCAGAAGGCAGACTAACTGATCAACAATTATCCATGGCGGAAATTCAACTTGCTGTCTGCGAAGGTTCGGATTGGTTCTGGTGGTTTGGCGACTATAATCCCGGTGAGGCGGTCAGTGATTTTGAGAAACAATACCGGCTTAACCTGACTAATCTGTATCGTTTACTCGGCGCCGAACCGCCGGCATATCTGGCTTTATCTTTTACCCAGGGTTCCGACATCCCCGTCATGGGTGGGGCAATGCGTCGTAGTAACGCAATTTGATTACACTTTTAGGAAAACATGAGTTCATTATTGAATAAACGCCGCGCAGGAATATTGTTGCATATCACATCTCTGCCCGGTCCTGGCGGCAGTGGAGACTTAGGTAAAGAGGCCTATAACTTCGTTAATTTTTTACAAAACTCCGGTATCACAGTCTGGCAAACACTGCCCTTAGGCATGACTCACGGCGATGGCTCACCCTATCAATGTCTGTCCGCCCACGCCGGAAATCCTGCCTTCATCAGTATTGACTGGTTAGTTGAGCGTGGCTGGCTGAATACGCAGGACATCTGTTTCGATTGCCAAGGCGGCTACGAGTTTGGTAAAAATTGTCTGATTAGCAAGGCCTTCTATGGATTTCAAAGCTTAGCCGACGAAAAAGACAAAAATGATTTCAAACAATTTTGTCAGGACAAATCCTTTTGGCTTGACGATTTTGTTCTATTCATTGCTTTTAGAAATATTTTTGGACAAAAAAGCTGGAATGAATGGCCGAAGGACATCCAGCAACGAGATCCGGTAGCCATTAAGGAAGCCAAAAATTTGCTTAAATCCGTATTGGAAGGCATCAAGTTCGAACAGTATGTATTTTTTCGGCAATGGCATGATTTAAAAAATTATGCTTCCGAACGCAGTGTGTTGCTATTTGGCGATATTCCTATTTTCGTTTCCTATGACAGCGCCGATGTCTGGGCAAATCGACAAGAGTTCAAGTTAAATCCTTCGGGGGAAATGGAAGTTGTTGCCGGGGTGCCACCGGATTATTTTTCTGCAAACGGGCAACGCTGGGGAAATCCACATTATGACTGGGAATACCAGCAAAAAGATGGCTTTAAATGGTGGTTAAACAGGCTGCAAAGTCAATATGAAATGTTTGATATTGTTCGTATTGACCATTTCCGGGGATTTGAAGCCGCTTGGGAAATTCCGGCAACTGAACAAACCGCCATTAACGGTAAATGGGTCACGGCTCCCGGCCGGCAACTACTGCAAACCATACAACAGCACTTTCCTACTTTATCTTTGGTCGCTGAAGATTTAGGTATCATCACTGCAGAAGTAGAAGCCTTGAGGGATGACTTTAATTTGCCGGGCATGAAAATTCTGCAATTTGCTTTCGATGGCAATAATAAAAATCCTTATTTACCGATGAACTGCCAAAAAAATAGTGTGATCTATACCGGGACTCACGACAATGATACCTCTCTAGGCTGGTTTTTCAGCTTGGCGGATTTTGAAAAACACCGGGTTTATGAATACCTGGGCTGGTCGCAAATGCCAATGCCGGATGCTTTGATATTTGCAGCTATGGCATCGGTTGCCAATCTGGCAGTCATCCCAATGCAGGATATTTTAAAACTGGGTTCACAGGATAGAATGAACACCCCTGGCACCACGGAAGGTAACTGGCGCTGGAGGTTCGAATGGTCGCAATTAACCAGTGACAAAGTGAACTTTCTATCGCATATGATTGGTTTATTCGGCAGATAAACAACCTAAGAGGCTTTGTGGCATATCGGCGTAATACGGCCATCGCCGATTACGTCCTATGCTGCCGACAAACAGTCTTGCTGTAATTTTAACAATTCCCTGATTTGGCATATCCGCACTTCATCTAATTCCGAAGTCCGGCAGGATTGTTTGCACAAAGCCCCTCTAAACCCCAAATAATCGGCTTTCAAAGCAGATAACAACGGCACATCTGTTAAGGATAAAGAGCCGGCAAGACCGGTCAGCAACGAATTGGATCTGGCGGTTTCCACGAAGCTTTGCAACTCCGGCAAAGACCTGAATCCAGTCAGGCTACCCATTTTTTTATGCATGGTATCCAGCATGACCCCATGAAAACCGGCCTTAGCCAGGGTTTTGGTAATTGAAAAATCTGTGCCGGTATCAGCGAACAGCACGGCAATCAACCGGTAGTCCTGCTTTGCCAAAGCAGACAAAGCCGCTATGCAAGACGGCCAGTCTCCATCAGGAAAAAAACCGATTTTCACAAAATCTACACCGGTTGAAGCCATCGCTTTAACGGCTTGGCTTAACACATCCGCCTGCATAGGCAAATCGCCAACCGTAGCGCTTAACTGCGCATCCGGCTTTAATTTTCTCACAATTTCAGCAACTTCAATAATGGACAAAGCCCCTAATGCACCTTTTTCAGGTTGCTTTAAATCAATGATATCGACATTCAACCGATAAACCATTTGCGCTTCATGCAAACTATTTACACTTGCCAACATCAAGCTCATCGGCCAATCCGGGGTTTTCTTTGTTGTTCAACAAATTCCATTAGCCAAGCCCAGGCTATTAGTTCTCTTGGGCCTGCAGTCTTTTCCAAAGCGCTACGTAAATATTCCAATTCTCTAACTATCTTGTTCAAAGGCAGCCTACCTAGCCGGCTGACCAAAATAGCTGCCTCCAAAACCGCGGATTGAGCCCGATTAAAGCCTAAAAAAGGCTTATGATTACAAACATGTACAGTTTTGCAAAATAATTTTGGACGGACAGGATCATCTTCATATTTCTCCAAAACAACTTCTGCATGAGCTAGAGTATCCGTTAAAAAATATCCTTTAATAACCTCGGCAGGTTGCAACGGCCAATCGCGTCTGCCGGTTAAACAACCGGCAAAAATCCTGACGTCATCGCAATAATTAATCACCGCAGATTGAGTTTCCAGAATGTTGTTTAAGGTTAAATTCGGTTTAAAAGGTAGGATGATAGAATAATCTTCCACAATATGCACGCCCATAGGCGCAATATGAGTTAAACCTTCCCTATTAATACTGGTAATCAGAGTTTCTTGTATCATTACAATTTTAAGTCTATCTTGATAATGTCAAATGCCGGATTTAAGAGAATTATTGAACTATATACTGTAATCGCCAGCCATTGCAGATTAAAAAATATGCAAAAAAACTACCTATTATCCTATTACATAATTAACAAGATTATCAATGCGCTCAGTTAACATTTGCGATTTGTCTATTTTGCTGATTGAACCTTCCGCGATGCAGTTAAAGGTCATCATTCAATATCTTAATCATGAAGGTATCCATAAAATTGAAGGCGTTTCCAGCGGCTCTGCTGCATTAAGCAGTTTAACAGAACATCATCCGGATCTCATTATCAGCAGTCTATATTTGCCTGACATGACTGCAACCGAAATTCTCGAAAAAATCAGGCATATCGAGAGTTTTAGCCATATACCTTTCATGTTGATCTCAAGCGAATCCAGTTTTGACAAGCTGGACGCCATACGTCAAGCGGGGGTTGTCGCTATTCTGCCCAAACCTTTTGCGCCTGAAGACTTGAAGAACGCTTTAAGAGCCAGTATTGAGTTTATCGACCCACAAGAAATCAATTTGGAACATTATGACATTGAAAATGTAAGAGTTTTAGTTGTCGATGACAGCCATTTAGCCAGAAAGCATATCATCCGGGTCTTAAACAACATGGGTATAGTCAAAATTACTCAAGCTGAAAATGGCCGGCAAGGCATCGACATCTTCCAGCAAAACGAAGATGCTTTTGATCTAATCGTCACCGATTACAATATGCCGGTCATGGACGGTCAACAGTTTATCGAAAATATTCGTCAGGTCTTGAGAAATTCTATCATCCCGATTTTGATGGTAACCAGTGAAGATAACGAAACCCGCCTGGGTAATGTTCATAAAGCCGGGGTATCAGCTATTTGTGACAAGCCATTTAACCCGGAAACTGTTAAGGAAATGCTGTACAGAGTTCTGGAAAACTAAACGTTCCGTAGTTAGGTTACGATCATACCACCGGGTATCGAAACCGTCACAACCTGCATCAAATTAAAATCTATTAGAGCCATAGCAATGCTTATTGCTATGGTTGTTTCAACGCCTCTCAAACTCACTATTGTGCTTGGCTTAAAATTGCCATTTTAAGTTTTTTAGTAAGGCTTTTTTATTTTCGTCTAAGATAAAAAACCAATTTTGTGCAATAATTCAAACTTGTTCTGCAACATTTCCTAATTTAGGATTTAATTTCTTACTAGGTGATAAATATGGTATCAACTAATCAAAATTTTAAAAATCCATTTTACACTGCCTTAGTCATCTCAGGCCTATTAATGGCAATAGCATTTAATGAATGCTCCGCCCAATATCCTCAAGGTGTCCAGAGTCCGCAACCAGGCTATTATGGCCCAGTTCCGGGTGCGACCTATTATGCGCCTGGCGCGCCGCCTCCGCCGCAACAAGAAGTGATTATTGCAGCCCCCAGCCCTGAGTATGTCTGGACACCGGGTTACTGGCATTGGCAAAATGGCTGGATCTGGATTGGTGGCCAGTGGGCTTTACCTCCCAGACCTGGAATGCGCTGGCATGGACCGGAATGGCATCCGCATGAAGGCGAAAGATTCCGTTTGCAGCATGGTGAATGGCGCTAACAATAATTCTTCACTCCGGTTGTCAAATTTTTTTGTCAACAACAAAAAAATTGCTAAAGTTTTAAGAAGTATTGCCGATATTGCTTATTAAAACATTTAGCAAACAATTTACTACGGAAAGTAGCGCGATTTAACTAAAACACGGTCAATACGGGGAGATAATCATGACAATTTCAAGCATAAATTCTTCAGCTGCGCAAAATTATTACAGTCTGACTATTAACGAAACCATTAATACCAATATTAGCAGTAATGGTGGCGCCCCAGGTGCGACAGATGGAGTTTCAAACTTTGGCGGCGGCCAACACCATGGCGGAGGGCTGTTTCAAAGCGTTGTACAGGCTTTGCAAGGTTTGGGACTGAATTTATCCGCGGGTTCCGCGACTAGCAGCCCATCATCTGCGGCCTCAACTACTGCAACAAGCGCCACAACCAATTCGGCGACCAGTTCAACTGATAGCGATGGTGACCATGATCAAAGCGGTTCATCATCTGCGTCATCTGCAAATGTAAGCCAACTTTTACATACTTTTATGCATGATTTGTATCAGGCATTAAATCAGTCAGGCGCATCAGGCGCGGCCCAACAATCCACTACATCAACTACTGAATCCGCTTCTATTTCAGGCGGTAATTTCAACATCAGCGTTTCGGCATCATCTTCGGTAACATCCTCCGGGGGTAGCAATGGCTACAGCAATTTCAACACAAATTTATCCAATCTGATTAGTTCTATAACCAATGGCAGTAATCCTGAAACTAAACTGCAGACGGATTTTTCCAATTTGGTGCAAGCATTGGGTGGTTCAGCGTCTAATACCAATCTGACCTTGCAAAATTTCCTGCAACAACTGCAAACCAATACCAGTTCAGGAATTTCACCACTCAGTAGCACTAATAATCTGTTGCAAGCCCAAGCCTGACCCGGCCTTTAACTGATTGATTTCCTAAGTGGCTGACAAGCTCAGCCACTACATAATCGCCATTCCCCGCTTCACTGTCTCCCATCTGCTCCAAACAAAACCAGCCTATCATTTAAGCAAGTTGTCCATTTTGGCTGACATCGCGTAAAATTCATTTCTATTTAGCCTAATTGTGGAGCAAATTATGAAATTGGCAATGTGTTTATTTTTACTACTGGTATCTCAATGGGTTGCTGCTGATGCTGCGAAACCAGATGCACCAACCGTAGCGCCTAAAGCCGAAGCCCCCAAAGACGAATGGCAAAACACCACAATTAGCGATGAAGTCATTCAAAAAATTCAGGCTGCTCAGTTAAACTATAAAAAATGCGCCGTGGAGCAAATGCGCAAACCTGATATAGCCAAACAGGATAGCCGCTTTGCCACCGATGCGGTTGTAAAACAGTGCGAGCCAGTGCTAGCCGGAATTCGTAAGGTCTATATGGATGCAAAAGTTCCACCGGTGATTGCTGACCGGCAGTTAAAAAAACTTCGTATCCAGGTCACCCGGAATGTCCTGCAGGAATTCATGTATGCCGAGGCGGCTAAAAAAGCCGCTCAACCTTAAACCTTATATGCCTATCTTCCATGAATAACTTTTCCATAGATCTTGGCTTGCGTCCAACCACATTTGACTTGTGGCATGTATGTTTGGCTGGCGCTGTTTTAATATTATGCCTGTTGTTGATTGTAACCCTGATTTGGGCAATTCTGGCAGGCAGACGTAACAAGGAACACAGTGTAGTGACCTCTCCTCCTGAAATCAAAATAGTCGAAAAGATTGTTGAAGTTGAAAAAATCGTACAAACTCCTGCTCCGGAACCGATTATTTTGAAGGAAGCCAGCCCCGATGCCGCCTGCCTGTTATTAAGCCTGTTGCAGCGTGAAGCCCGTTTCATTGATTTTATCAAGGAAGATATGAGCGCTTACAGCGATACCGATATTGGCGCAGCAGCACGTATTGTCCATCAGGGATGCCGTCAAGCTATCAATGAACACTTCACCATCAACTCCATTAGTCAGGATGTTGAAGGCAATCGGGTTACGCTGAATCAAGGTTTTGACGCCAATGCCTTTCGCTTGACCGGCAATATCGTCGGAGAACCGCCTTTTACCGGTACACTGGTACACAAAGGTTGGCGTGTAGATGACTTACATCTTCCCAAACTAACTGAAGCTCATAATCCAAGAATAATCGCCGCTGCCGAGGTTGAATTATGAACGAGCAAACCCGCTATTCTGTTGGAATAGATTTGGGAACCACCCATTGCGTTTTATCTTATCTTGATTTGCATGCACCTGAAGATCAACAACCGGTGTTAAGCGTATTGGCCATTCCGCAATTAACCGCACCCGGCAGTATCGAGGAAAAACCCCAACTACCTTCATTCATGTATTTAGCGCATGGCGCTGAAATTGCTGAGGGTGAAACTGCATTACCGTGGCGAAATCCTGCAGAACACCTCGTAGGTGAAATTGCTCGCAATTTGGGCGGCAAAACCCCAATCAGATTGGTTTCCAGCGCCAAAAGCTGGTTATGTCACACTGGCGTCGATTGCAAACAGGATATCCTGCCGGCAGATGCCGGTAGCGATATTCCCAGAGTTTCGCCGTTTCTGGCCAGTAAAGCCTATCTGCAACATTTATGCGACGCCTGGAATCATTTGTTTCCGCAACAACGTCTACATGATCAGCATCTGACCATTACTGTGCCTGCTTCATTTGATCCGGCGGCGCGCGAATTGACTGTAGAAGCTTGTAAGGCAATAGGGCTGACTCAGATAGTACTTTTGGAAGAGCCTCAAGCCGCTCTATATAGTTGGATAGAAAAAAACGGCAATGATTGGCGCAATCACGTTAAGGTTGGCGATATTATTCTGGTTGTCGACATCGGCGGCGGCACTACCGACTTATCACTGATTGCGGTAACTCAGGATCAAGGCAATTTGCAACTGACCAGAGTCGCAGTCGGCGATCACATTCTGTTGGGTGGCGACAATATGGACTTGGCGCTGGCCTATACTGTTAAAGCTAAACTGGAAAAAGATGGCGGCAAACGCCTGGAAGCTTGGCAATTACAGGCTTTGACTCACGCCTGCCGGGAAGCCAAGGAAAAACTGTTTAATCAACCGGAATTAAACACCATCCCTTTAGTGATCGCCGGCCGGGGTTCCGCTCTGATAGGCGGCACATTGCGTAGCGAATTAAATCGGGAGGAACTTAACCGGTTATTGGTGGAAGGTTTTCTACCTGAGGTGGCCGTCAGCGACAGTCCCCAGTCCAATCCGCGTAGCGGTTTGCGCAGTAGCGGCCTGCCCTATGCTCAGGATGCCGGCATAACCCGCCATTTAGCTGCATTTTTATCCAAACAAATACATGCCGTACAAGAGTTTAAAGATATCAAGCTGCCGGAACCGGCCAGTTTCCTGCATCCTAGCGGAGTATTACTGAATGGCGGCGTGTTTAAGGCTGATGTTTTGGCGCAACGTTTAATGACTGTTTTAAATAACTGGCTGCAAGCTGAAAATGCCCCTGCCGCAAGCCTGCTGCAAGGAAGCGATCTGGATTTGGCTGTCGCGCGTGGCGCAGCTTATTATGGTTTTGTTCGGCAAGGTAAAGGTGTACGCATTAAAGGCGGTACCGCGGCGGCTTATTATGTCGGAATCGAAACAGCAATGCCGGCAGTACCCGGTCTGGCTCCGGAACTTGAAGCCCTCTGTCTGGCCCCTTTCGGAATGGAAGAAGGCAGTGAACAAAATCTACCCAACGAGGAATTTGGTCTGATCATCGGTGAACCGGTGCGGTTTCGATTTTTTGCTTCGAAAACTCGCCGGCAGGATACAGTCGGTACACGGCTGAGCAACTGCAACGACGAAGAGTTGATGGAACTGGATGAAATTGAAATCACCTTGCCAGAAGAAGGTCATCAACTCGGCGAAGTGGTGCCGGTACATTTGTCGTCAGGAGTAAGTGAAGTCGGCACTCTGGAACTGAAAGCAGTGTCGCGCCGCAATCAGCAACAATGGAAAATCGAATTTGACGTCAGAAGTAAAGAGGAAGAATCAGCCCAGCCATAAAGGCTTTATTCATCAGTCACTCTGGGCGGCTGGCTTTCTCCGGTTTTATCAATGCGAATTTCGCTGCCTGTTGACAATACTCCCAAATTATCATGCAAGGCATTTTGCCCAAAATAAACTTTATTTTGCCATTTTCTTAAGCGCGCCAGAGTAGTCAGCGGTTCTTTGCCAACGATGGCGGTGTCCGGATCTATGGCCGGAATTGGACAGCGGGAACATGGCTTAGGCAAACGAAAACTGATGCCGTTGATAGTAATCTGCCTCCAAAAATCTTCCGCATAGCTATCGCATTCCGCCACCACTAGATTCGGACGAAAACGCAACATGGAAATATCCATAGACATGGCCTGATTAAGCGCCTGCAAGGAACTCTCAGAAGCGATTAAAAAAGGAAATCCATCAGAATAGGCTGTTTCATCCTTGGCATTAGCATAATCCGGATCAACCTTGCGCACTTGCTCTTCAGGATGATAGACCAGACGGCAAGGCATATCCAAAAATCGGCTTAACCACTGGCTGGCGTGAAGACTGGCAGTTTTGGCAATACAGTTGTCCTGCCAGATTTCCACCTGCACTTCATCGCCATCGCTACTGTTCAAATTTATTTCCGCACCTGCTTCATTGCCAACCGAAAGCCGCAGTTTCTCTCCGGAAATAGCGGTTTTAATCAAAGCCATTTTCGGTAAGCTTCTTTGACTAAGAAATTTACCTTCGGCATTAATCAACATCCATTTTCTATCGTAACGCAATCCGGTTTTGTCTACCGGCCATTGATTTACCTGTATGCCAGCCAGTGATTTAACGGGATAGACATAAATTTGGCTAAGAATCGGCATTAATCGGGTTATCAGTTAAAAGTCAGATCGGTTTGAGTTTGAAGCAAATATTCAGCCAGATCATTATTAACTTTTGTGAATTTCAAACCGTATAGATTTGACTGTAAAGAATACACCACCTTAGCATCAATAACGAAACGCTTGCCGTCATTAAACAATAAATGCAAAGAAACTTTACCTTTTAGCGGTATCTTTTCAGGACTAAGCACACCCGCACCACGACTGCTGATATCATGCAGAATAACATTAACCCCTTTATGCAAAAACAGTTTTCGAACTTTTACAATCGCTTTAATATCCTTGCGGCGATAGCGTATAGCCATGCGTTTGTTCACCGGCAGATTATTAAAATTCAAATCCAAACTCAGGTCGTCAAACACGTTGACCAGCTCATCTTCTTCATTCATGGCAGTGAATCAACCTATTTTTTAAAATAATTATGCTAATTCTAAATCTTCAAAATTTATTTTACTACGCTAACGACAATACATCATTTACTGATTTGGGTAAAATTGTATTTTGTTTCCAATTTTTTGCGAATGTATGAAAAATTTTCAGATTGTAAAAATCTTTATTCTGGCTGTATTGATCGGGTCAATTAAGCTTGGGTGGGCAACGGCCGATAACAAGCAAATCATCAAAATTGCCTATATCTCGCAAGAACAGACTGCACCGGTAGCCATGAGCAATCTTGACCCTTTCATTGCCAATCTGGGTGTCATTGGTGCGGAACTGGCCATTACAGACAACAATACTACAGGCCGTTTTACCGGACAGCTGTATGAACTGCAAAAAATCATTGCCCCGCAGTCTGCCGATATCGTCCAAATTTTTAAACAACAGATAGCGGCTGACACTGCCCTGATTCTGGTTAATCTCGATGCCGAACAATTACTGAAATTGGCGGATGCCAGTCCGGACCACCAAAAACTATTTTTTGATATTGCCACCACTGATGATGAATTAAGAAACCAGCAGTGCCGCCATCAGATTTTGCATATCTTACCCGACAGGGCGATGCGCACCGATGCATTGGCTCAATACATGTTAAAAAAACGCTGGCAAAAGTGGTTTCTGGTTACAGGTGCGACAGCGGAAGATCAAAAATATGCCGAAGCGGTCAGACACTCCGCCAAACGCTTTGGCATGAAAATCGTTGTTGAAAAACCCTGGACCAACAGTTTTGATTCACACCGCACTGAACAGTCTGAAGTTCCGGAATTTACCCAGGGCATAGATTACGATGTCTTGATTGTGGCGGATGAACAAGGTTTATTTGGAGAATATCTGGATTATCGAACCTGGCTGCCCAGACCGGTAATCGGCACCCAGGGCTTAATCGCCACTGCCTGGCATAAAACCCATGAACAATGGGGCGCCACACA
Source organism: uncultured Pseudomonadota bacterium (assembly GCA_963741375.1). GTDB lineage: Bacteria > Pseudomonadota > Gammaproteobacteria > Methylococcales > Methylomonadaceae > Methylomonas. The sequence goes on along the minus strand of CAVUMJ010000204.1, from coordinate 3,743 downwards.
ATTGCAGAATCGATTTAAAGATCAGACCGGACGCTGGATGGAAGAAAAAGAATACGCGGCTTATATAGCTGTCAGAGCCATAGGCGAAGCCAGCGTCAGAACAAAATCCAACCAATTGCAATCAATTAGGGATTATTTATTTTCTGAGCAGTTTGCCCTGAATGGCTATAAAGGCGCCCCCCTGTCTTTCAGACCCTGGGACGGTCAAATGCGCCAACCGGTATTACTGGCCGCTGCGCGTTCACTGGTGGCAGTCGCGCCCGTGGCGGGTTTTTTACATCCTAAAACCGAGTTGGACACTTTAGGTTACGATCAGCCGGAAACCGGTTGCAAACAGTAACATACGAATGACTCATCCTTTTTACACTTAAAATATCTCTTAAGTTTAAAAAAATGTCTGCAACCCAGGTATCCCCAATCTTTGGATATGCACAGCGTTATCGCCATCCTGATATGCCAGCAATTTGCCATCCTGACGCCAAAGCCTGAAAGCCAGTGAATAAGAAAGCACCCGAATCGGATAATCACGCGGGAATTGCTGCAAATATGGTTGCATGGTGGCAAAGTCGGTTGCGCCATACTGTTCCATAATAAATTTTAAGCCGCCATTTTTAGGGCCAATATTGTACGCCAGCAAGCCAAGAAACAAATCGTCATCCATTTCCGCCAGATAATGCTTTAAAGTAGCGGCGGCAACAAAAGCGTTATGACGCGAATCAAGCAGCGACAGCTTTTCGACAGATAGTTTTTCTCTAGCCTGTTCCAGCAAAAACTTTGGCACCACGGTAATTTGAAACAAACCATGGCCGCCATCTTTGCTTTCGCGCGGCAAAAAAGAGGATTCCGTCGCCGCTACACCCAGTAAAATTTCCGGGTCTAAATCGAATTGGTTGGCAGCGGCAAGTATGTCATTATTAAAAGCAGCAGAACGTTCTATCATTTTCTGTAAATCCGCTTCATCGTAACGCCGATAAGCAGCATACACTTGATGCGCCAGCGTGGTGGTTTCAGCCTGCTGTTTGCCGCCTACCAGGGTGCGAAAATGTGTGAATACTACGGTATAACCGTCATGAAAAATATACCAGCTCAATGCCAAGGCCAGACAAAAGGCAATCAATGCCGGCAATTGCATAAACAGTTTGCTGGACAACCAGACGCGCAATCTGCCCCACATGATCAGAAACATTGCAGCCAATACAATTAATGCCACCACCCCTATCGAAAACGGCAGCAAATGCGAAAAAAAGCCGCTGCCGTTAAAACGGCTGGCCGAATATCCCAAGGCCGACATGGTTAGAAAAGAGGCGCTAATCAATAAGCAGAGACTTTCCACGCTCACGAACAGTAAATGCTGTTTATGATTAGGACGTGCGGGCAAAGCCAATTTATCGGCACGCTTGGAGCGTCGCTGCCCAACCTGCTTATTTACGGAATTTTTAGAGGATTTGGTTTTAGACTTGACCAAAGAACTTTGCGTTTTCATGCCTTAAGTATATAGCGATTATCAATATTTCGTTGACTTACTAATTGATATTTCGTCTGCTAATCCGGAAGCTGGATTTTAAACCTAGAAACCATTATTCGTTCAGCGGTTACTAGGATTAGTTAATGTCACGCAATTACGCCAACACCTGCCTGACACCTTAAACAAGTGCAACTAGGTGAAGAAATTGCCATTACGCGCATGGTAAAACCATTTATTCCAGAGTATTGTATAATTAGTTTTAAAATTTACTGCCTTGACAATGGAACAGACACTTGCATTGGAAAAATCCCGTTGGCGGGTTTTATTGGAGATTTTCCTAATTTTCCTGAAACTCGGCCTGACCTCTTTTGGCGGCCCAATTGCGCATTTAGGCTATTTCCAAAATCAATTTGTAGGCCGCTTAAAATGGCTGGACGAGCGGAGTTTTGCCGATTTGGTTGCGCTCTGTCAGTTTTTGCCAGGACCGGCCAGTAGTCAGGTTGGCTTTGCCTTAGGCATGTTACGGGGAGGGTTATTAGGCGGTTGCACTGCCTGGCTGGGGTTCACCTTGCCTTCCGTATTGATAATAGTGACATTTGCTTACTTTGCCGGGTTAGCTGATGGAATTTACGCCACTAGTGTACTGCACGGTCTGAAAATCGTCGCCGTAGCTATTGTCGCCCAAGCCGTTTGGAGCATGGCGAAAAGCCTATGCCCGGATAGGAAAAGGGCAAGTATTGCCTTGGCGGCTTTGCTCATCGTCACTCATATATCAGGTACGCTAGGACAGATTACCGCCATTATTTTAGGCGGGCTTGCCGGCCTGTTGTTTTGCCGGTCTGACGCCATCGTCCATGCAAACCATTTATCCTATTCTCTGTCTAGGCGTACCGGCATATGTGCTTTGGTAGTTTTTTTTATGTTATTAGCCGGATTACCGCTATTAAACGGTTTTTGGCATAGCCAGGCACTCTCTGTCATTAACGCCTTTTATCGAACCGGAGCTTTAGTATTTGGGGGCGGACATGTGGTTTTACCGCTTTTGCAAGCAGAGGTTGTGGAAACCGGCTGGGTCAGTGGCAATACCTTTCTAAACGGATATGGCGCGGCGCAAACCCTTCCCGGCCCTTTGTTTACTTTTGCCGCATACCTTGGCTATATGATGAATATTGAGCCTAATGGTATCTTAGGGGCGAGCATTTGTCTTTTCGCCATTTTTTTACCCGGTCTGTTGCTGCTGGTTGGCATGCTACCGTTCTGGGATAATTTTAGACGCCTAGCAACCGCCAACAACATCATGCACGGAGTCAATGCGGCTGTTGTTGGTCTGCTGGGTGCGGCGCTGTATTCGCCGCTTTGGACATCCGCAATTAATCGACCCGGTGATTTTACTCTTGCCGTAACAGGCTTTGTATTGTTAACCGCCTGGAAGTCCCCGCCTTGGCTAATTGTGATTATTTCTGTTTGTGGCGCCGTTATAGGATGAATAAAAATTTTTAATCCCCACCGCCGCCCTTCCTGACCATCATGCCTTTTGACGGGTTATAACCCAAAATTGCCGCCCCCATAAACACCAGAAAAGCTACGGCAGTAAAGACAAACGCTTGTTGGTTAAACTGTTGATACAGGGCAAAGCGGATCAGTTCTACAGCTTGGGAAAAAGGGTTGTACTGGGCTAATGTATATAACAGTTCACTGGATTCCTTGATTTTCCATAAAGGATACAAAGCTGTGGACATGAAAAACAGCGGAAAAATCACAAAATTCATCACACCGGCAAAATTTTCCAGCTGTCTGATAAAGCTGGATAACAACAAACCTAGAGCGCCTAGCATCATGCCGGACAATAACAACGCAGGCAATATCCAGATATAACCCTGAGGCGGAGCCTGTATGTCGTATAACCAGGCGATACCCAAAAAAGCGTAGGCTTGCAGAACCGAAACGGCGGTGCCGGCTATCAGCTTGCTGCATAACAGAAACCAGCGCGGCAAAGGGCAAACCATCAGCATGCGCATACTGCCCATTTCCCGGTCATACACCATGGACAACGAGCTTTGCATGCCATTGAACAATTGGATCATGCCTATCAAACCCGGAGTAATGTAAACTTCGTACAAAATATAAGTTTCGTAAGGCGGACTAATGGCAATTCCCAATGCCGCCCGGAAACCGGCGGCAAACACAAATAACCAGACTAAAGGTCTGACCAAAGCAGAAATAAAGCGTTCTCGCTGATGCAAAAACCGCAGCAACTCCCTGCCGACTATTCCGGACA
>CAVUMJ010000203.1:0-6709 GCA_963741375.1 uncultured Pseudomonadota bacterium | reverse complement strand
GGCCGCGGCGATAGATTAAAAGAATCGATGGAGCCGGAAATGTTCTCCGGATTTGTTTGGACCGGAGGAGAAGGTATCAAGCTGGGTTTGGTCGATGCTTTCGGCAGTGTGGATACTGTGGCTCGTGAACAACTGCAAACTGAAGAAAAGGTTAATTTTACACCACAAGATCATCTGATAGACCGTTTGGCCGGCAAGGTCGGCGCTTCATTTGCGCATAGTATGAGTTCGTTATTCCAGGACAGGGAGCTTCGTTAATTATTATCTATGTGTCAGTTTTGGTAGTGAATTCCGCTAAAAATTCCAGTATGGAGGTGTCACATGCCCCGCATCCGGAACACGCGCCGGTGATTCCGGATATTCTTTCCGGATTATCGATGCATTTATCAACAAGCGCTTTGACTTGTTGTTTAGTGGTTCCACTACATTTGCAGATTAGTTCCAGGGATGGTTTGTTTGAAGTTTCTGTCATGAAGTAGATGGCCGGATAAGTGGCATTTGCCCATAAAGTTTCAGGTGATTTGCTGTTCACCGGCAAAAGCCGGGCATATAAGCATGAAGTCCAGGTAAGAACAAATTTTCAGTTACAATATAACAACCCTCTAAACAAAAAACATCTCACATACAGCTATAAATGGGCCTACAGGAAAATTTTGAACAAATCCCGCTGAAAGATTTCACTGAAAAAGCCTATCTGGATTATTCCATGTACGTTATTCTGGATCGGGCTTTACCGCATATTGGCGATGGTTTAAAACCGGTACAGCGCCGTATTGTCTACGCTATGTCGGAATTAGGTCTGACTGCTTTGGCAAAACATAAAAAATCGGCCAGAACTGTTGGAGATGTATTGGGTAAATATCACCCGCATGGCGATTCGGCGTGTTACGAAGCCATGGTATTAATGGCTCAGGATTTTTCCTACCGCTACCCATTGATTGATGGACAGGGTAATTGGGGATCTCCGGATGATCCCAAGTCATTTGCAGCAATGCGTTATACGGAATCCCGTTTAACAGCTTATGCCCAAACTCTGTTGAGCGAATTGGGACAAGGCACGGTTGATTGGACGGATAACTTTGACGGAACTCTGAAAGAACCTTTATTGCTTCCGGCTAGGTTGCCCAATGTCTTATTGAATGGCGCAATTGGCATTGCGGTTGGAATGGCGACCGATATACCGCCGCATAATTTACGTGAGGTGGCCGGAGCATGTCTGTTATTACTGGATGATCCGAATACTTCTCTGGATGTGCTTCTAACCCTTATCAAAGGTCCGGATTATCCGACTGATGCGGAGATTATTTCTTCCACAACCGATATCCAAAGACTTTATCAGTCCGGTATAGGCTCAATAAAATTACGAGCCAAATATGAGCAGGAAGACGGCAATATCGTCATTACTGCACTGCCTCATCAGGTTTCCGGCGCGAAATTGCTGGAACAAATTGCCGCGCAAATGTTGGCCAAAAAACTGCCGATGATTGAGGACTTGCGTGATGAATCCGATCACGAAAATCCAACACGTTTGTTAATTATCCCCAAAAATAAACGTTTCGATGTTGAATCTGTCATGTCGCATTTGTTTGCAACCACTGATCTTGAGAAAAATTATCGAGTCAATCTGAATATGATAGGTTTGAACGGTAAGCCACAAGTCAAAAATTTGCGGCAGATCCTCACTGAGTGGATAAGTTTTAGAACTGAGACAGTTCGTCGGCGATTGCAATATCGCCTGGATAAGGTTTTAGCGCGTTTACATATCCTGCAAGGCTTATTAATAGCCTATTTGAACATAGACGAAGTGATAGCCATTATTCGTCATGAGGATCATCCAAAACCGGTTTTGATGGAACGTTTTGCCTTGAGCGACATACAAGCTGAAGCTATTTTAGAGCTGAAACTGCGTTATTTGGCCAAGCTTGAGGAAATGAAAATCCGTGGCGAACAGGAAGAATTGGAGCTTGAACGTCAGGCGCTGGAAAAAACCTTGGGTTCAGAACATTTGCTAAATCGGCTGATTCGTAAGGAAATAGAGAGAGACGCCGAGAAATATGGAGACGAACGGCGGTCTCCAATCGTAGAACGCGGAGCCTCTCAGGCTTTGGACACCACAGAATTGATAGCCAATGAACCGGTAACGGTAATTTTGTCGCAAAAGGGCTGGATACGTGCGGCAAAAGGCTACGACATTGAGGTTGAAGGCCTGAGTTACCGGGCTGGCGATGCTTATTTGTCTTCAGCCAAAGGCCGGACTACTCAGCCGGCTTACGTAATGGACTCCACAGGCAGAAGCTATATGATTTCAACTCACGACCTGCCAACGGCGCGCAGTCAGGGCGAACCGCTGACTGGCCGGCTGAATCCACCTCCGGGTAGTCAATTTACTGCGGTATTTACAGGTCAACCCGATGACTGGTTTTTGATGGCTAGCAGCGCAGGTTATGGTTTTCGGGTGCAATTGAAAGATTTACAAACTAAAAATAAGGCCGGAAAAGTAGTTTTAACCTTGCCTGCGGGAGCCAAGACTATTCTGTTGACGCCTATTGCCGAAGCCAATGACCATTTTGCGGTGGTAACCTTACAAGGCCGTTTGCTGATTTTTCCGCTTCAGGATTTGCCGGAACTGGCAAAAGGTAAAGGTAACAAATTGATACAGATTCCGGCAGGTGATGTTGTTTCAGGAAAAGATGCGGTTTTAGCTGTACAGGCTATTTCGCCGGGTGGTGAATTGAAGATATTTTCCGGTAAACGCCAGCTAACTCTTAAAGCCATGGATATTGAAAATTACAAAGGGAATCGGGCAAATCGCGGATCATTTTTACCGCGAGGTTTTCAGAAAGTCGATCGTATGGAAGCTGTCAATCACACAAATGAGTGATCAATCCGTTAGGGCTTCATAAGTCATGCAAAAATCAGCTTATATACTCGGTTTTATTGGCATAGGCTTAATGGGTAAGCCTATGGTGCTTAGATTGTTAGCTAACGGTTATCAGGTTAATGTCTGGAATCGCAGCAAGGAAAAGTTGTCGGATGTTGTTGCCGCTGGGGCTGTGCCTTGCTCAACTATCGGAGACTTGGTTAAAGTTTCCGATGTGGTGATTTTGTGTCTTGCCGATACCAAGGTGGTGGAAAACTTAGTTATCCGGGAAATCCTACCATGTGGCGCCCCGGAAAAACTGTTGATTGATTTGTCCAGCATACATCCCGATGTCAGCCGAGGCTTGGCTGCACAGTTAAGCGCTTCATGCGGCATGCGCTGGGTGGATGCGCCGGTCTCCGGCGGCACAATAGGTGCGGAACAAGGCGCGCTGGCGATTATGGCAGGCGGGGCCGAATCAGATATCGCTATTGCCCGGCAGGTGCTGAAACCGCTTTATAATCGCCTGACGCACATGGGTGATGTCGGCAGTGGTCAGATGACTAAAATTTGTAATCAGATGATAGTCAGTTGTAATGTTTTGGTGATTGCGGAAATGATGGCGCTGGCGCAACAGGCCGGAGTCGATGCGGCTAAAATTCCGGAAGCGCTTTCCGGAGGCTTTGCGGATTCCAAGCCTTTGCAAATAGTAGGGCCGGAAATGGCCGGCAACTGTTTTGAGCCGGTGAAATGGCGGGTAAAAACATTGTTAAAAGATTTGAATATGGCTGTCGATTTGTCGGCTGATTACGGCAGCGCTATTCCCATGTCCGGGTTGGCGGCCCAGTTGTTGCAATTACATGCCGGAAAAGGATTTTTAGAGCAGGATCCATCCACCTTAATCAAGTTGCATCAAAGAAACTGATGTTACGTTTTTCGGCAAATCTCAGTCTGCTATTTACTGAATATGCTTGGCCTGAACGCTTTAAAGTTGTAAGACAATATGGTTTTCAGGCGGTTGAAATTCAGTTTCCTTATTTTATGCCTGCTGAAGAAATTTTAAAGTATTTGAATCAGGCTGGTTTAAAACTGGTGCTGTTTAACGTAGCTGCTGATGATTTGTTACAGGGTGGGGAAGGCCTGGCGGCAGTTCCGGAAAAACAGCTGCAATTCAGGCAAGCGGTGGCGAAGGCAATGGACTATGCCAGAATATTGCAGCCGGAGGCCATTAATGTTTTGCCGGGCCGCTGTATGCAGCGTTCCCGTTTAGACAGTTATTTGAGTACTTTTAAGGAAAATCTGAATTTTGCTGCCGAGGAGTTTGCCGCGCTAGGCATTAAAACTGTATTCGAAGCGATCAATATTGTTGATATGCCGGACTTTATTGTTTATAACAGCCAACAGATGTTACAGGTGCTGGCGGAAGTCGGTCACCCAATGTTGGCAATGCAATATGATATTTACCACATGGCGATGATGGCTGAGGATTGCTATAGTTTTCTCCGGCAGTATCAAGATAAAATCGGCCATATTCAGTTTGCGGATAGTCCGGGCCGCGGCCAGCCGGGCACAGGTATGATAGATTTCGGCACACTGTTTACGCTTATTCAAAACTCGGCCTATGCTGGTTGGGTGGGGGCGGAATACCGGCCGGTTGGTGAAAGTGTTTCGAGTCTGGATTGGGCAAAGTCATGGATATCTTAGCCTAACAATCTGTAGATACTTCAGAAATCTATTGAGCAGTCAACTGTGAGTAAGATAATCTTACTGTTTTATTTCAGGAGTATGTGCGCCATGTCTAAACATAATTTTTGCTTACACCATGCCAGTCTAATTGTCTCCGATACTCAGGAATCTTTAAAGTTTTACCGTGACATCTTAAATATGCAGTTGACAGATCGCCCTGATTTGGGTTTTCCGGGCGCCTGGCTGCAAATTGGCGCACAACAAATTCATTTGCTGGAACTAAATAACCCTGACCCAACAGAAGGGCGTCCGGTTCACGGTGGACGCGATAGACATGTGGCGATGCATGTTGATTCCATCTCCGCGTTGCGAGAAGATCTGGATAACGCTAAAGTGGTTTACACCTTAAGCATTTCCGGGAGAAAAGCCTTGTTTTGCCGGGATAGGGATGGAAATGCATTAGAATTTATCGAACGTCCTGTCTAGTTTATTATGCTGGGCTTGGTGCTATTCTGCGTGTTAATCGGGCTTAGTTTGGCAATGCTATTGTTTGTCAGCGGTTTTCTGTTTTTTCATTTGGGTTTTAATGCTTTGACCACAGAATTGTATGCGTTGGCAGGCGATCTAACGCTGTTGGGACTTGCGGTTTTTTTGTTGCTGGCGGCCATTGCCTTGCTTGTAGCGGTTTATCGGGAGCTAACCGGCTATTTTAACCGGGAAAAAATGGTGTTGCGCAAAGTTTGGTCTATGCAGGCCCAGAAGTTGTATCAATTGCAACGTATCAGACTTGAATATCGCCAGCTGCAATATTTTAACAAAATCAAGCGCCAAAGAATCCTGGATGCAGATAATCAAAAACAAATACGGGCTTTGTATGATGATATCAATCAGGAATTACAGGCTATGAAAAGTCAGATGTCCGTTGAGAGTTACAAGTCTTTTAGCAGGTCATTACGAAAACATTTCAAACAAGCTGATGCAGAGGCAATGTTGGCTTTACAGAAACAGTTTATATGTCGATGATAGCGCAATGGTGTCATAAAGTTTTATGGATGGTGCGGCGCAATTGTGATGAGCAACTGCAATGGCGATTGTCGCGTCATGAAGATATGGCCGCATTACGCCAGGCCAGAGTTTTGGCCGAACAGGAGTTGGTGTCTCAGCTTAGGAAACAGTCGCAGCAATTGGCACATGAACTGGCTGTGATTAAAGCTAAAAACAATAATCAGTTGGCCATGGTAAAAACCCAATGTCAGCAAGATTTGAAAGATTATCAGCAATATTTGCAGTCTCTCGATAGGCTGAAGGAGTCTTTGCGTAATAGTTATGCACATTTGCCGGAAGCCGTAGCCTATACCATTCATCACCATGCCAAGCAACTTCTCAACCGAATGTGGGAAGCAGAAGACACGCAACAAAAAATGAAATATGAAGTGCAGCTTTTGCAATTTATGACAGCAGTGCACGAGGACAGCCAGTTATCTCTTCAGGACGATACTCGGGAAACTTTACCTAAAAAATCCTTAGCTTTTATTGATACTGATATCGGTTAGACCGGCTGGAAAAATTTTTCTATGTCTTTAATCAGCTTTTTATTTAATGCAAACATGACAACATGATCGCCCTCGGAAAAGACAGTGTCGTGATGGACCGGTATTACTTCCTTGTCGCGAATTAATCCGCCTAAAGTGACGCCATCAGGTAAATTAACCTGATCAACTCTTAATCCCACCACTGAAGAAGCGTTTTTACTGCGATGCGCAATGGCTTCAATGGCTTCGGCGCTACCGCCGCATACTGAACTGACGCCGACCACATCACCTCTTCTGACGTGTTTGAGTATTTCGCTCAAAGTTTCCAGTTTGGGCTGAATAACCAGATCAATATTGCTGTCATCCAGCAGCTTCAAGTAGGCATTATTATTGATCAAGCAGATTGCTCTTTTTGCGCCCAATTTTTTCGAAAGCCCGGCTGAAATCAGATTGATGCCGTCATTGTTGGTAACGGAGCAAAATAAATCAATGTTTTCAATCATTTCTTCCTGAAGCAATTTTTCATCCGTACAGTCGCCGTTCAGAATTAAGGTGTGCCGCAAATCGTTGGCAATGTCTTTGGCCCTATTCAAATCCAGTTCAATCACCTTTACCTGATAATTTTTTTCTA
>CAVUMJ010000202.1:0-6095 GCA_963741375.1 uncultured Pseudomonadota bacterium | reverse complement strand
AAATCTGTATGCGCTTCAGGCAAGTAAAAAAGCTTTTGAATGCCATTCCCTAGTCCAACTCCTGAGAACTCACCTCTGCCAAATGAAATTAAAGCCTGTGTCAATTGAAAACCGGTATTTTTTGCGTCTGCCCAGGGATCAGTGAAACTGAGAACGCGAGCCATTCTATAGGGAGACACTATAACCAGCATGACGGCTAATGCAGTGACAAAAGCTAACAGCACTATAAATTGGGATAACCGTGCGCCACCGAGAAACATCATACCCATCGCTATAATTAAAATAACTACCGCCGATCCAAAATCCGGCTCTAAAAGTAACAACACACATGCGACGGAAAAAAGCATTAACGGTTTGAGCAAACCGTATGCTGATTGTCGGACATGATCAGAGTGTCGCGTGACATACCCCGCGATGTAGATTACAGAGATAAATTTGACTACTTCCGATACTTGAATGCGTAACCCTAAAATTGACAGCCAGCGTATACTGCCATTGACTTTGATGCCTATGCCAGGTATCAATACAATGAGTAATAACGCCAAACCAAAAATGAATAAACTTTGTCCAAGCCTCTCCCATGTTTTCATCGGGACTTGGATACAAATCATCGAGCCTATTAGACCGATAATAATATGTATCAACTGCTTAAACGGATAATGTGAAATATCATTAGCCATCTTCACACCAAGATGAAGTGAAGCGGAAGTTACCATTACAAAACCAATGCTTAACAAGCTCAGACAGCTAACCATCAAAAGCTGATCTATGTATAACTTTTTTGTGAGACGTGGATTGGTTGACGGCTTGATCATGAAGTGACCTCCATTACTGCTTCCACAAATTTATTGCCTCGCTCAACATAGCTCTTGTATTGATCTAGACTTGCACAGGCGGGTGAAAGCAGAACGGCATCTCCGGCTGAGCTTTGTGCATCGGCGATTTTGACAGCTTCTTTTATGTTGGATACGTAATGAATTGGTACAAAATCAGCAATGGCATTACCAATCAGTTCGGCATCTTTACCCATTAAGATGACGCATTTGGTGTTATTTTTAACTGCTGGCACAAGTTCCTGCATATCAGCGCCCTTTGCATCGCCTCCAGCAATCAAAATAACCTTCCGATCAAGACCTTGAAGGGCCGCTATACAAGCCCCGATGTTTGTGGCTTTAGAGTCGTTTATCCAGTGCACGCCTTGATATTCGGCAACTTTTTGCATGCGATGAGGTAGTCCTTTAAATCTTTTTAGCGCCTCACACATGGCATTTAATTCAAATCCGGCTGCATCGCCTAACGCTAGCGCAGCCAAAGCATTGGCTAAATTGTGCATGCCTTCTAATTGTAATTCTTTGGCCGCCATTAATGTTTTACTGCCTTTCATCAGGAGAACTTCCTGCCCTTTTTGCAAGTAATAATCGGCTGGTTGCCGGGTAGAAAAGGTAAGACAAGTTCTATTTTCTTCCTGCATGGACATGACTAACGGATCGTCCAGATTAAGAATCATGGCGCCATTACCTGCAAAAATTCTTTGTTTCTCTTTGGCATAACTGACTACGTCCGGATGCCTATCCAGATGATCCGGGCTGATATTCAGTACTGTTGCAGCCTTAGCATTTAATGTAGAGGTTCTTTCAAGCTGAAAACTGGATAATTCCAGCACATACAAATCTGCATTCTGTTGCAATAAATCCAAGGCGGGCGTTCCAAGATTACCCCCAATTGCTGTTTTAATTCCGGCAGCATTGCCCATGTCTCCCAGCATGGTTGTCACAGTGCTTTTGCCATTAGAGCCTGTCACCGCAATGATTGGTTTGTCCGTAGCACAGGCAAACAAATCAATGTCGCTTAATATGGTGACTCCGGCAAGCATAGCTTTGTGTATTGCCGATTCATTGAGGGAAACACCCGGACTAATTAATAAATGAGTCGCCACCTCAAATGCAGACTGATCAAAACCACCCGAAAACACCGGGACATCCGGCATTTGTTTACGTAAAGTATCAATTAAGGGAGGATTCCTGCGGCTGTCAATCACAGCAAATTTAATTGGCGTTTGCTGTAAAAATTGTGCAGCGGAATAGCCGGTAGCGCCCAGGCCAACGATCAAAAGCCGGGCATTATCGGGGTTTAATTTAAAGTTGGCTTCCAATGCAGTAATTAATGCGGTACTTGTCATAATTATCTGAGTTTTAGAGTCGCAAGTCCGATTAATACAAGGATCACCGAAATTATCCAGAAGCGTACAATAATCCGCGGTTCAGGCCATCCCTTGAGCTCATAATGATGATGTATAGGCGCCATTAAAAATACGCGTTTTTTTCGGGTTTTATAAGAGGCGACTTGAATAATGACGGAAATGGTTTCCATTACAAAAATGCCGCCCATTATTACCAGCACGATTTCTTGTCTGACTAAAACTGCAACCGTTCCTAGCGCCGCACCCAACGCCAAAGCGCCAACATCACCCATGAACACCATAGCCGGATAGGCGTTAAACCACAGAAACCCAAGCCCTGAACCCACTAACGCTGCGCAGAAAACTACCAATTCGCCTGATTTTGGAATATGCGGAATAGCAAGATATTGTGCAAAATTACTATGGCCGCTTAGATAAGCAAAAATGGCAAGCGCTGCTGAAATCATGACAGTAGGCATGATAGCTAGACCATCCAGACCATCAGTTAAATTGACTGCATTACTTGATCCAACAATTACAAAATACGTCAAGATGATATACATCCAGCCAAGATTAAGCGTGACATTTTTGAAAAACGGCACAATAAGTTGCGTTTCTGCAGGTAATTGGGCGGAAAAGAATAAATAAAATGCGGCCAGCAAAGCGACAAGAGACTGCCAGAAAAACTTGGCTTTTGCGGATAAACCGTCGCTATTTCCTAGCAGAACTTTTTTGTAATCATCTACAAACCCGATGACACCATTTGCTAAAGTCACTAACAAAACCACCCAAATATATCGGTTGTTTAAATCAGCGCATAGTAAAGTACTAAAAGCTACCGAAAACAGGATCATTGACCCCCCCATCGTCGGTGTGCCGGATTTTGAGAAATGACTTTGAGGTCCATCTTCGCGTACACTTTGGCCAATTTTTTTTCGGGTTAGTTTTCTTATCATAATCGGGCCGATTAACAATGAAATAGCTAACGCAGTTAAAACTCCCAAAATAGCTCTGAACGTTAAATAGTGTAATACCCGAAAGCCACTATCTAAATTGGATAAGTAATCTATGAATAAAAGTATCATTTTGCGGCTCTAAAATTTTCAACTATGGCTGCCACGACATTTTCCATTTTTTGTGACCTGGAACCTTTGATTAAAAGTGTTTCCGAACCTGTTATTGCCTGATTCAATGCAATAATTAATTGGTCCTGATTTTCGAAATACAGCCCACCATTACCAAATGCCTCAACAGTTTGCTTGGCAAGCTCTCCGGTCGCAAATAGTCTTTGCACCGGTTTAGATTTAATTAATTTTCCCATGTTCTGATGAATTTCCCGGCTGTCTTCTCCTAACTCTCCAAAAGCGCCAAGCACTAACCAATTGTTATTTTTATCATCCAAAATATCTAAGGCTACCTGTAAAGAGGAAGGATTTGCGTTATAAGTATCATCAATAACAATATTGCCTTTATGCCCCCTTAATAGTTGCATCCTTCCAGTTACGGCTTTAACCTGTTCCAGCCCGGTTTTTATGTCGGCCGGTTCAAATTCAAATTGCATTGCGACAGCCGCAGCAGCCAAAGCATTCTTAACATTATGTTCTCCAGCCAACTGCAACTTAATCGGTATGCTTAAGTTTTTTACTTTAAGCTCGAAGTTTGTTTCAAATCCCTGATTATTTAATACTGTTTTGATTCTGAGAGCGGAAACATCAGCTTCAGCATTTAGACCAAAACTGATTAATTTACGATTTCCAGCAATTTCCTTGAAAAATGCATAATACTCGTCGTCGCGATTTAGTATGGCAACACCATCGTCACCGAGACTTTCCAGAATCTCGGCTTTGGTTTTTGCAATACCCGGCATGTCGCCAAATCCTTCAATATGAGCTTGCCCAATATTGGTAATCACACTGACATCAGGTTTTGCATACTGACTACTAAAGGCAATTTCTCCAGGATGATTAGCACCCATTTCGATGACTGCGTATTGATTGCTTTCCTGTAGCTTTAATAATGTTAAAGGCACGCCGATGTTATTATTCAGATTTCCTTGTGTATATAAGGTTTTGCCTTTGGTAGATAAAATTGATGCAATCATCTCTTTGACCGTGGTTTTACCATTACTCCCAGTTACACCCACTATTTTTGCTTTTTGTTGCTTTCGCCAGAATCCAGCCAGTTCGGCCAAGGCTAAACGGCTATCTTTAACGATAATTTGCGGCAAATCCGTTTCGGATATATGTTCAACCAAAACACCCCCTGCTTTGGCCAACTTGGCTGTTTCAATAAATTCATGTCCATCAAAATGATTACCTTTTATAGCGATATAAAGATTTCCGGCAACTAAAGTGCGGGTATCAATGCTAATACCATCAATGCTTAGGTTCTCCCCCAATAATTCTCCTTGTACAGCCAACGCAATGTCTTTTAGCAGCATTTTCATTTTTGTTGGCTCCAAGCTGCTAAAGAATGATTAATAATTTCCTGGTCACTGAATGGTATTCTGACGCCATTGATTTCCTGATAATTTTCATGGCCTTTTCCTGCCACCACAATGCAATCCAAATGACTAGCTTGCTCAATAGCGCTACGTATAGCTAAAGATCTGTCGTTAATGACTGACACCTTATTACTGCTGCAACCTGCTAAAATATCTCGGATAATATTTACCGCCGGTTCATTTCGCGGGTTATCATCGGTAATAATGACTTGATCGGCAAAAGTCTCGGCAATTTTTCCCATTGCCTTGCGCTTACTCTTATCTCTGTTACCACCGCATCCAAATACAACTGATAACCGTCCCTTGCCGTTTAATGCCATCAGCACTTTTTCCAGCGCATCAGGAGTATGCGCATAATCAACAAAAACTGTAGGCTTATTCTTGCCGCCAAATTGTTCCATTCGTCCAGGAATGGCTTTTAATTGAGAAAGTCTTGCAACCGCATCTTTAAATGGAATAGACATACCAAGCAGAACAGCTAAAACTGCGAGTAAATTTTCCAAATTAAAACTTCCTACAAGCGTTGAATGTGCATTTAAAGTTTCTCCCCGCCAAGTCACTTTAAAATGAATACCTTCAAGACCAAGATTAATCTGTGATGCAATAATGCTTTCCGCGCCAGCTTGACTCCGGCCTCGGCTACTAAATGTCCAGCATTGAACATTAGCGGATATACCGCCAAGGACTGCTTGAGCATTAAGATCATCTAAATTAACTACGGCAAACTGCAATTTCGGATTGGTGAATAAGCTTAATTTGGCCTGTAAATAAGCTTTCATATCGCCATGAAAATCTAAATGATCATGAGTCAAATTAGTAAAAACAGCGCCTTTAAAGTCTATTCCCGCAACTCGGCCCTGTTGTAAGCCATGAGAGGAAACCTCCATAGCCACTGCGGATTTTTTCTGCCGTACAAATTGGTTTAATATTTTCTGGTTTGTCAAAACATCCGGAGTTGTATTGACGGTAGGAGTCATTTTTCCCGGCTCACCCCAGCCTAAAGTTCCAATCACTCCACAATTGCTCAAACTTTGAGCAATAAATTGACTGCAAGAAGTTTTACCATTAGTTCCAGTCACTCCTATTACTTCTAATTTTTGGGAAGGGAAACCGTAAAATTTCGCGGCAATAGCCCCTAAATTTTTTTCCAACCCTGTTAAAGCAATATGGAGAACCCCGGCTACGGGTTGATAATCAAAATTTACAGTTTCAGGATCATATATGATTGCCTTAGCGCCGTTGGCGATTGCCTGGTCAACATATGCCAAGCCATGATAGTTAGCGCCTTTGCTGGTAATAAATACATCACCATTGTTGATATGACGGCTATCCAACTCCACACCGCTGATTTCAAAATCAGCTTGGCTATTATTGATCAGGCCTTCTAGTAATTCAGACAGTTTCATTGTTTGC
>CAVUMJ010000201.1:0-7172 GCA_963741375.1 uncultured Pseudomonadota bacterium | reverse complement strand
TCACTGCTCCAGTTGATGAATAAAGACACCTCGCTCACGGCACCAAGCATTTAAATTCTCACCCGTTAAAGTATAGGTTTGCTGTAACGCAGCAAGACGTTCTTCAAGACTCCAATCCAGTGGGCGTGTTGATTTCGTCTGTAGGCTACGGGGGCTATGAGATTTAGCTCTTTTCATCCAGGTTTTTAAGGTTTGTAAACAGATGTTCAAGTCGTTCGCAACGTCTTGAATTGATTGATCATTTCCACGGCTGTAAACTTTTGCCAGTGCTTGATCTTTAAAGTCTTCTGAATATCTTATAAATGTTTTCATCTCTTATCTCAAATTTTATTTTCTTTAAAAATTTGAGACGACAACTATTCTGACTCAGGGGGCAAATGCTGGCATTAAAGTGCTGCTAATCGGTGGCAAAAGAGGTAGTGATTTGCCATTACAGCATCTTATGGAGTCCAATACGACCATCATGGGTTTTGACGAAATAATATCGAATTCCAGAAATCAACTTAATTGGTTATTGACTCAGCTTGGTGGCGATGAGCATGCATAACCTGGATAAATTCTAGACTGATTAAATCAAGGATGGGTGAGGTGAAGTTAAAAAGATCAGAGATGCGAGTTATTGATGATGCCTTTGATATTCATATGTTGATTTCGATTCCGCCGAAGTATGCGGTATCGCAGGTGATAGGTTACATCAAAGGAAAAAGTGCAATTCATATGGCCCGAGTTTATGGAGAGAAAAAACGGAATTTTGTTGGACAGCACTTTTGGGCGCGAGGTTACTTTGTTTCAACGGTAGGTCGAGATGAAACGATGATCCGAGAATATATACGCCACCAAGAACAAGAAGACCAGAGAATTGAACAATTGAATCTTTGGAACTGAACGCCACCTAAAGGTGGCTATTAAATTGGGGCCGCGTTAGCGACCCCCTTTACCGCTTTGAGCGGTTCACAACATAAAGCCCTCGGCTTTGCCGAAGGATATTTACTATTTCCCGCAAAGCATCATAAATCCCAGTCCGGCGCTCCTTGAATTCATATTCACGTACCGTATCCAATAGCTTGACTACCTTGTCGAAACTAACCCGATATTCCTGACACAGTTCTTCCAGTAAACGCTGATCTTCCGTTGTTAAATGCATGATGTCGTCCTGTTGGCTAGGATGCTAAAGCCTGAATCTCTTGAGACCAGTTAGCCACTTCCACCACCGGATGCTTTAGGCGGGCTTGTTCGACAATCTGTTCCAGCTTCTCGGCAACCGGGTCTTCCAGCCAATCCGTACCGCAAAGATCACAGACTTGGGCGGGCACATCGCGTACCACCACCACACCAAACCCGAGTTCAACGGTAAACGTGGTTCGGCCAGGTTGCTTGCGACCGCCGTGACAAACGGGGCAAAGCGTGTTTGATAGGGTCATGAAAACCTCCGAGTAGTTAAATCCGCTTCAAAATGGGTTAAATCAGGTCGATAGGCCGTAATAATATGACACTGCGCTTTGGCTGTATCATAAGCAATGACCACATGCAGTGCTTCGGGTTGGCCAGTTGCCAGCAATAAACTGGGGATAGGATGATTATCTGGGTAAGTTTCGATAATTCTGCCATCGAAAACCGCTTGTTTGACGTGTTGGCGGCTGATGCCGCGTTGCAACATGCGTTCCAAGGCGTGGCGCTTCCAAAGTATTTGACCGGCATTGATCGCCGTTCGAATTTCAGCAAGCAACAAAGCTAATGATTCGGTATCGCTCATCCCTGTACCGCTGCTTCGATTAATTGTTCAACCCTGAATTTAGCCTGTTGCAATAATTTATGCGATTCGTTTTTAGCTGTATGGGATTGTTGAATTAGCTGGGTTATTTCCGATTGAAGGCCTTCAGGTAGCTTAGGCACTAATACATGCTTTAATCTGTTATCAGGAACAGCGCTCAATATACCGCCGGTGGAATGCTGTTGGAATTGCATGCGCACACATTGTGATCGAACAAGGATTAGTAAATACTCTGACGAAATTGTTTTCGGTCTCAAATGAAAAAAACCAGTTGAGGATATAAATCCAGTTTTATCATTATCTATAATGGCAGCTTTATCGATCGATCCAACGACAGATGATGCAATAACGTCGCCACATTGAACTTGCCGACGAGCTCGAGATGGTAAGCACTGTCCTAATTTTGTTTCAAATCCATCAACCATACCCAATGAAGCATTAATATTCGATAGTTCAATATAATTGTAAATTTGGAATGGAGTATTTCTAGGGTCGATATTTGGCCTTAACGGTGTCGCACAGTTTATAAGAAAATCAAATCCATTAGGATATTGTCTAATGATTTTTTGTATCTCTAAAAATTGAGGTTGAAAATAATCAGCATCAAATCGCCCATCAGATATTGCTTTGCTTAAGCTAGCTGTAAAAGAAACTGGCCGTTCAAAATTAATTTTGTCCCGACCTAATTCCGAGTCTAAGAGAAATTGTGCCTGCGTGTAAAAGTTTTTTGCCTCCTGTCTTTTTTTTAAGCCTGCTTGGTAAAGCTTTGATACCTCGTTTTTACTTTCTTTACCAATAATTGGAATTCTAACTTTTCTAAGGCGCTCAAGAGTAATCATCTGTTGAACGCCACCAGAACCTTCTCTTGCCAGTTGATACTCTCCAAATTTTGACCGCAAAAAAACAGTTGTATATTCGCCAGATGGAGAGTTCGAAAATAACTTTATGATCGCTACGTCTCGATTCATATTGGCGGGCAAAAGACTTGCCTCGGCCAATCCAACCTCACCCAAAGTACCTTTGATAGAAATTAAAACATCTCCAGTCGATACTCTAGTCCTAGCATTTCTTCTTAGCTGCTCAATGCCATCCTTACGTTTGGGCTTTTTGCATTCGATGATGATTTTCGGGGTGAGCTTGCTGGAATCGCTGTAAACAATGATGTCAGCGGCTTTAGTTCCAACCTCGGTGCCGAATTGCACGCTTTTTTCCAGGTCGATTTCGTCAACTTTATAGCCGTATTGATGAATCAGTTTATAAACCCAGAGTTGACGGACAATCTCTTCTGGGCCGGATTTACCCTCTTCGACATAAACCTGAACTTCATCGTTGCCGGTGGAAAACGGGATGAAGCTTTTTACGTAGTACTTGGTTTTACCGGTTTCACGGCCCGTTGTGGCTGTTTTGGGGTAAATAGAGAGGATGTCGTGAATCGGTTTGCCCTGGTTTTCAAACTCGGTCAGTTCGTATTTCGTGGTAGGGTCTTTAAAAATACGACCTAGGATTTCTTTGGTGTCCATGCAGGATAGGTTCCGTGGGAGTTGATTATTTGCTTTCGCTATCGAATAGAGTTTGCTGCTCTGGGAGAGCAACCTCGTGCAATTTGCAATAATCTCGAATCATCACTTCCACCATGTTGGTAAGACTGCGATGCTCTTTTTCAGCCAATAGCCGTAAGCCCTCCTTGATCATTGGGTCGATGCGCAAGGTAAGAGTCGTAGGTTTTGTAGATGTCATTGCTAATACCCATACTGCTATGATGTACTGCAAATATACCGCAAAACGATAGCATACGCCAGTATTCAGGAATACTGAAATTACTAGATGCTGTCTTCCTTTATGGAGCAAACAGAACGAAACAAAGTTGTTTGATCACCATCAAGACAGTAACCCAGATTCAGACTATGTTCTTTGCAAGCGGACTGGTGAATCTTGGTATAACTGGCCAGTTATACCACTGCCGTCGTAACCATTTTTTCTGGCAATATATGAAAACCCATGCTGGCGTGAATTGAAACTGAGTTTCAAAGTATAATCCACAGCTTCTTGAATTGGGAATACAAAGTAGGGTAGGAAGTACGGTAGATATTTTTAAGCCTTTATTTATGATTTAAAAACAAAGACTTAAAAAACAAAATGGCGGAGAGCTAGGGATTCGAACCCCAGGAGGGGTATAAGCCCTCAACGGTTTTCAAGACCGCCGCTTTCGACCGCTCAGCCAGCTCTCCAACAGCCGACAATTATGCCAGATTTATTTAATTAATCCAGTTTTTTTGATTGATTATTCTTACAGGGTTTTTAAATGGTGCAGTTTATTGGCCTAAAATTCTCTTCTGATAGATGCTAGGCTGGCAGACCGTTCATACCTTGACAGGCTCAGCAAGGACGGTTTGCCAGCTTAGTCTCCTGATTTTTATAGGCTTATGTTATTCTGAGCAGATCATGCCAATTTGCCTATGAACCTGAGATAATCATAAAGACTTGCAAACCCCAACTTAAAGCATGCAACATCAATCTCTATTCCCTACTAATTTACTGATTATTGCCCAATCCGGGCGTATGCTTGCTCAATTAGCGGTGGATGCAGGTTTCTCTCCCTGGGTGATAGATTGTTTTGCTGATCTGGATACTCAAAGTCTGGCGCAGCAAACTTTTAAAGTTGATTCCCTGGCATTATCCGATATCAAAAATCTTAGCGATCAGCTTAAGGAAAGCTTTGGCTTAACGCATTTGCTATACGGCAGCGGCTTTGAAAACTATACGGATAGTCTGGCTTATCTAGAAAAGCACTGGGTGGTGTTAGGTAATCCGGTTGAAGTGATCAGCAGTTTGCAGGATAAGCCAAAATTTTTTCAGCGCCTGCAAGCATTAAACATCCCATTTCCTGAAAGCCGATTCGAGCCGCCTGACGTTGATGACAGCTGGCTGTTGAAACACATGCAAGGGCAGGGCGGTACCGGTGTTTATTGCTCTCAAAAAAACCATAATGCCGCCTTTGCAGCCCCTCCGCACAAAATTTACTGGCAACGCCAGCTGGCGGGTGTGTCTATGTCGGTCAGTTTTCTTGCCGGCAAGGATGCGCTGCATATTTTGGGGTTTAATAAGCAATGGACGCAACAGATAGCTGCTAATCCGTTTGTATTTGCCGGTGTGACCAATCATGCCGATATTTCCAGCGCCAACCAGGCTGTGCTTTACGAAAGCCTGGCAAAACTGGTTAAGCTATACGGGATACGCGGCTTGGGCAGTCTGGATTTTATGCTGGTTGACGGTCGCTGTTATATATTGGAAATCAATGCCAGAATCCCGGCTAGTGCGCAGTTGTACGGCAAGTCTGTTTTAAATGCGCATATTCAGGCCTGTCTGAGTCTGGCGAGCCGGTTTGATGTGCAGATAGCCATGCCTGCGGGTTTTTGGGTGTGCTATGCAAGCGCTCAGCACAAGTTGCCGCAGGCGGTTTGCTGGCCTGACTGGGTGTTGGATAGACCGGAGCCGGCTGCAATTATTGGCAAAGGGCAGCCGATATGCAGTATCATTGCCAGCGGAAATAGCCCGGCTCAGGTGTTAACACAACTGCAAACTCGGCAAAGTTATATTGAAACTATTTTAAATTAAGGTTTTTTCTCATGGAATACCAGGCAAGCGTTAATAAACTTACCCAACCTTTGGTGCAATATCTGCTTGATCATGCCGATAAACTCAGATTAGCCATTCACAAACTGGATAACGGCTGCACGATAATTGATGCGGGCATTAAAGTTCCCGGTGGTCTGGAGGCCGGCAGAATCATTACTGAAATCTGTATGGGCGGCCTGGGTACCGCCAGCTTGTCGCATAGCTGTTATACCGCGCATTGGCCTTTAACCATTAATGTGCATTCAAGCAATCCGGTATTGTCCTGTCTGGGTAGCCAATACGCCGGTTGGAGTTTGTCACATGAAAAATATTATGCCTTGGGTTCCGGCCCTGCTAGAGCATTGGCTACAAAAGTCAAGGAAGGCGTAGTTGAGCCGGTTGAAGAGCTTTATAAAGAGCTGGAGTATCGTGATTCCTACGACCAAACTGTATTGGTGATTGAAAATGACGCCATTCCGCCGGTGGAGATTATCAACAAAGTTGCTGCCGCCTGCGGTTTGTCTCCTGAAAAATTAACGGTCATCGTAACGCCTACCAGCAGTCTTGCTGGTGGCGTGCAAGTGGTTGGCAGGGTTTTGGAAGTATCCATGCATAAAGCCCACGCCTTGCATTTCCCGCTGGAAAATATTGTCGACGGCAGCGGCAGCGCGCCTATTTGTCCTCCGCATCCTAATTTTGTGAAAGCCATGGGCCGCACCAACGATGCGATCCTGTTTGCCGGACAAGTGCATCTGTTTGTTAAAGGCAGTGATGAAGCCGCGGAAAAACTGGCTCAGGAGTTGCCTAGTTCCACATCTAAAGATTATGGCAAACCCTTTGCCGAAGTCTTTAAAGCCTATGAATATGACTTTTTCAAGATAGACGCCATGTTGTTCAGCCCGGCCAGTGTGATTGTCACCGCAGTGGAGTCCGGTAAAAGCTTTCGTGCCGGTCAACTGGATAATCAATTACTGGATTTATCTTTCGGTTATTAAGCTTAACTGTTTAGCGCCAATGCCGCCTTACCGGGACCGGGGCGGCGCCTTGTTTCTTTGTATTGATCTGAATTATTTTGCCAAAAATCGCCATTATTACTGACGATCCCGGCTGGCATGGCAAGCAGTTATGCCAAGCTTTTGCTGAACGGGACTGTCAGGCTGCCTATGTTTCCCTGACTGAATGCCGCCTGCAACTTAACGATAGCGCTTTGCCGCTTTATATTCCGGAGTTTGTAGGATTGCCGGATGCAGTATTTGTGCGTGGCGTGCCGGGCGGATCTCTTGAAGAAGTGATATTTTATCTTGACGTGTTGCATGCTTTAAAGATTCTGGGCATACCGGTATATAACCATGCCCGCGCCATTGAATTGAGCGTTGATAAGGGTATGACCAGTTTTTTATTAAAAAACGCCGGTCTGCCCACGCCTAAGACCTGGGTGCTAAGAGACAGAGACCATGCGGTTGCAGTGGCCGAGCAGGAATTGAACTCCGGCCACTTTGTGATCAGCAAGCCATTGTTCGGCTCGCAAGGGGAGGGTATCCGCCGCCTGGAAAAGTCTACGGATCTGTTTTGGTTGACCGGCAGTCACGGTATCTATTATTTGCAACGTTTTGTCAGCTGTAATGGTGACGGCTTTTCAGATATCCGGGTATTTG
Source organism: uncultured Pseudomonadota bacterium (assembly GCA_963741375.1). Classification (GTDB taxonomy): domain Bacteria; phylum Pseudomonadota; class Gammaproteobacteria; order Methylococcales; family Methylomonadaceae; genus Methylomonas. Next base: position 131 of record CAVUMJ010000201.1, on the reverse strand, counting down.
TGGTCAACGGCAAAGCCGTTGCCGCCATGCGCAGGCGGGGGATTTCCTGGCTGAATAACGTGGCGCGCGGCGCAAGCTGCGAGAAACTACAGCTTAATCAGGAAATTGCCGATTTAGCCATTCAAGCGGCC
>CAVUMJ010000200.1:0-12341 GCA_963741375.1 uncultured Pseudomonadota bacterium | reverse complement strand
CAGCGCATCGTTGAACTGAACTTTAAAGCCATAGACGAAACTTTGGCCGGTTTGCATAAAGTCGAAGCGCCGCTGAAACCGCTCAGCCAGTCCAACATCCGCATCAACAGCATTCCGGAATACGCCCCGGAGTTTTTCAAACGCGTCACCGGCGAAATTCTGGCCGGACGCGGGGATTTGCTGCCGGTCAGCGCTTTGCCTGCGGACGGCACTTTTCCGACCGGCTCGGCAGCTTACGAAAAACGCAATCTGGCTCTGGAAATTCCGGTCTGGGAGAGCGATATTTGCACGCAATGCGGCAAATGCCCCATGGTTTGCCCGCATGCCGCGATTAGAAGCAAAATTTATCCCAGCGAACAGGCCGGCAATGCGCCGGACAGCTTTAAACACGCCACGATGCTGGGCAAGGATTTTCCGGCCGGTTTGTCGATCAGTTATCAGGTAGCGCCGGAAGACTGCACCGGCTGCGGTTTGTGCGTGGATATCTGCCCGATACGCGACAAATCCAACGCCAGCCGCAAAGCCTTGAACATGCGCCCGCAGGAAGCCTTGCGGGACCAGGAAAGCCAAAACTGGGATTATTTTTTATCCCTGCCTGAATACGACAGACGCCTGATAAAAACCAACACCATCAAGGGTGCGATGGTATTGCAGCCTTTGTTCGAGTTCTCCGGCGCTTGCGTGGGCTGCGGAGAAACGCCTTATATCAAGCTGGCGTCGCAATTATTCGGCGACCGGATGATCGTCGCCAACGCCACCGGCTGCTCTTCCATTTACGGCGGCAATCTGCCCACCACGCCCTGGACCAAAAACAGCGACGGCCGCGGCCCGGCCTGGAGTAACTCGCTGTTTGAGGACAATGCCGAGTTTGGCTTGGGCATGCGGGTGGCCATAGACAAGCATCTGGAACATGCCAAAGAACTGTTGACGCAATTGCAGGATAAAGTCGGCATCCGGCTGGTGGACGCCATTTTGTTTGCCGACCAATCCGACGAGGCCGGCATTTACGAGCAGCGCCAACGCGTTGAACAACTCAAAACCGCGCTGCAGGACTTGCCGGAACCTGCCGCGCTAACTTTACTGCAACTGGCGGATTACCTTTGCAAAAAAAGTGTGTGGATCATAGGCGGCGACGGCTGGGCTTACGATATCGGCTATGGCGGCGTCGACCATGTGCTGGCCAGCGGCCGCAACGTCAATATTTTAGTGCTGGACACCGAGGTTTACTCCAACACCGGCGGCCAGACTTCCAAATCCACGCCTTTAGGGGCGGTCGCCAAGTTCTCGGCAGGCGGCAAGTCCACCCCTAAGAAGGATTTAGCCTTGCTGGCGATGGACTATAGCAATGTCTATGTGGCGCATGTCGCCTACGCCGGCAAGGATACCCAGACCATCAGCGCCTTTCTGGAAGCCGAGGCCCATGACGGCCCGTCCATTATTATCGCTTATTCGCCGTGTATCGCTCACGGCGTGGATTTGTCCAACAATCATCGCCAGCAAAATCTGGCGGTGAAAAGCGGGCATTGGCCGCTGTTCAGATTCGATCCGGCCAAAGTGGCGGTAGGGAAAAACCCCATGCATCTGGATTCCCCGGAACCCTCCGTGCCGTACCGCGACTTTATCATGAGCGAAACCCGCTTCAGCATGTTGTGGCAAAGTCACCCGGAATCGGCTGAAGACTTTTTGCGGCAAGCCCAGCAAAATGTCCGCAGCCGTTACCGTTACTATAAACAATTATCCGAACTGACTTGGGATAACATGGGCGGAGCCGCGGAAACCGAGGCCAAACCCGGTAACGACACCACCCAGGAGAGCAAAAATGGTTGATTTAAGCACTGAATATCTAGGCCTGAAACTGAGCAATCCGCTGGTGCCGTCCGCCTCGCCGTTGAGCAAGGATCTGGACTCCGCCTTAAGGCTGGAAGATGCCGGGGCATCGGCTTTGGTGATGTATTCACTGTTCGAAGAGAAAATCGAAGCCGAGCAGCAACAAATGGATAGATTCTTTTACGGGCAAGCCATAGGGCATGGCGAAGCTGAATCTTTCCATCCTGTGCCGGATCACATCCTCACTTATCAGGATCAGTATCTGGAAAAACTCAGCAAACTGAAAAACAGCTTATCGATTCCGGTGATAGCCAGCCTGAACGGCGCCTCTTTGGGCGGCTGGATAGAATACGGCCTGGCCTTGCAACAAGCCGGAGCCGACGCCCTGGAACTGAATATTTACCACGTCGCCGCCAATCCGGATGAAAGCGGCGAGGTCGTCGAAGACCGCTATGTAAACATTTTGCGGGAGTTAAAAAGCCGGGTCGACATTCCGCTGACCCTGAAACTGTCGCCACAGTTCAGCTCGCCGATCAATTTCGCCCAGCGCCTGCAAGCCGCCGGCGCCGACGGCATCGCCTTGTTTAACCGCTTTTATCAGCCGGACATCGATCTGGAAACCTTGCAGGTCGTCCCAAAATTGGAATTGTCCACCCCTGCCGAAGCCTTGTTGCGAATCCGCTGGACAGCCTTGCTGTACAGCCGGGTCAAGCTTTCCCTGGCGGTAACCGGCGGCTTTCATCATACCAGCGACGTCTTAAAAGCCTTGCTGGCCGGAGCCGATGTGGTGCATTTATGCAGCGTGCTGCTGGAACACGGCCCGGACCGCCTGACTCTGATTATGGATGAACTGGCGCAATGGCTAATCGATCACGAATATCAATCCGTACAACAATTAAAAGGCAGCGTCAGCTGGCAACACGCCATCAACCCCAGCGATTACGAACGCGCCAATTATGTGCAGATTATTGATGGTTACTCGCATGGTCAGGGGGTGTTGTGGTAAGAAAAAAACCTCACGTAGCTCCGATTTCGGCTAAGAGCAAGGCAGTAATGCCATTTCTTTACCCGACAATCGTACCTACGCGAGCTGCCAATTACGCTTTTAGAAGTTATTGGCCTGGTCTAGAAGGCTGTCCGAGAATAGAAAACCTACTGCGGAAAAGCCCTTTTGGTCATATCTTCCGCGCATTTTCGTTCAATAGCGCAACTATTGTGCCTCAAATGCGCAAAAAATCTGACTCAAAATGGCTTTCCCTCGTTACGGTTCATATTCTCGGACAGCCTCCTAGTAAGTTTGACAGAGTTTCTTGTAAGCCAGGTAATGAAGTCTCAATGGTGCGCCAGATGGTAAGATCATTGACGGAAGCATACCCATGAATTAACAAATTACGGAAGGCCACAATTTGCGGAAGATCAGGAATGAGTTCTGCCCAGTGTGGTTCAAGTTTGCAAAGCTGATTTAAAGCTTCACCGATGATTTCAAACTGCCGTTCGACGGCGGAACGCAGCATCCGGTCTGTACTGTAATCCTCAAAGGATTTACCGTCTACAAATTCCAGAATAACAACAGCTGCAGCGTTAGCATCCCACAAAAATGCACGAGCATCACGATGCATAGATGACTTCTCGGCTTTGCTCTATACTGGCGAGAACATAAGGATTGCGCACTGCGCCGATTTCCGCAAGATCAACCTCCCGGCCGATTAACTGGGAAAGCGCTTGGCGTAATTCAAAGAAGGTATGTAAGGAAGGTGCATCCGGAAAAGTCTTAAACTCAACCAAAAAATCGGCATCGCTGCTAACAGGATCAAAATCATAGCCACGAGCTGCTGATCCGAACACTTCCAAACGCTGTACACGATAGCGGCGGCACAATTCAGTAATGGCAGTTTGATGTTGTCGAATCAGAGAATGCATATTCGCACCTTGGTAATATAGGCTGGATCTGTATATTGCATACAGCTTAACTTAACAATGCTTTGGCTGCTAGAAATTGTTTCAGAAAATCTGTATGAACCACATCGTGCCTGTGATCGACTCGCCCTGTATCTTCAAAAGCCTTTCCTAAGGGCAACGTATATTTAATCACCGCCACCAATTTCAATATTCAAGCCGTGACACCAGCAATCAGGATAAACTCCATTCTTTACATAAAAATCTCATCTAGGAGGCAACGGCAACATCACCATGGTTTGTATGTTGGCGGGAAGATGTAAATGGTAAAATTAACACTGCATTATTACCAATATTGAAGTACGATTTAATCAACATAAGGAAATTATCAAAATGAAATTAAAAGAACAACAGGTTGAAGCAGGCTATTTATATCAGACCACAGTCAATCAATATCGTGCCGTACTTGCGATGAAAGGCGATTTTTTGATTTATGCGCCCAGTTCGGAAGGCGCCGAGCCTTTAAATATGCATCCTGTCATATTGCCATTTGAGAATCAGCCGGTCAAGAAATGCCAAATCGCCACCTTTGCCAAAAAGGATTATCAAGAGTTTGACTTCAATGGCGTAGCCGCTATCAAACATAAATTGAATGAATTACAGCTGGCGGAAGCAATAGCGCAGTGTAACGCCAAGTCTGCTATTGCCGCGCTGCTGGCGGAATAAAGCATAACCGAGTTAAAATCCGGACGGCATAAAAACATAGTGCCTTGTCTTTTGCCGGCTGTCTTACATTTTAATTCCAAAATCATGAAAAATTTTTCCTCCATTATCCATTTGTTTGTTTTGGCCGTATTGAGTTTGAGTCCAGTGACTCCGGCATATGCCCAGATAGCGGACAATGGACCGGAAGCGCCAAAACAGGCCGAAGCCAAGTCTAAAATACCTCAGGAAAGTGCTGCCGGCGCGCTATCTATTTCTACTTCCGAGCCTAAAATCGAGATGGTGAAACTGCCTAGCGGCATTTCCATGGGCAAGTATGAAGTCACAGTTTCACAATTTGCGCAATTTGTGAGTGAAACCGGCTATAGCGCCGGTTCCAGTTGCTGGATATATATTTCCGGAGAATGGACGGAACAAAATGGCCGCAATTGGCAAAATACCGGATTTAACCAGGATGGCAATCATCCCGTTGTCTGTGTGAATTACAGCGATGTCCAGGCTTACATTAGCTGGTTAAATAAGCAAACCGGCAAGCATTACCGTTTACCCAATGAAGACGAATGGTATAGCGCTTGTCAGGCAAGCAGCGACGGCAGCGAGTATTGCGGCTCCAACAACATTGACGCTGTAGCATGGTATGACGAAAACTCCGGCGCCACCACTCACCCCGTCGGGCGGAAACAGCCCAATGCCTATGGTTTATACGATATGTCCGGCAATGTTTGGGAATGGACTAGCAGCTGTTATGAAAGCGATTGCAGCCGGCGGGTGGACCGCGGCGGGTCCTGGTACCTTAAGCCAACTAGCGTGCGTGCGGATCACCGCGGCTGGGATGACGTCTCTAACCGCCACGTCAGTCTCGGGTTTCGGCTTGTGCAGGACCCTTGAGGGAACCGCTATTCATTTTGGTTTCAGCTCCGGCCGGACTATCGTTGTCGATGGCGGTTCCAATTTTAGTTTAACTTAAACGAAAGAGGTTATCATGCGCTATAAACTACTCGGCCGTACCGGCCTTTACGTTTCGGAACTTTGCCTTGGCGCCATGACTTTTGGCGGCAAAGGATTTTGGGAAAATATGGGCAAAGTGCAACTGGAAGAGGTGATGGATTTGGTTAAAACCGCGTTCGATTCCGGCATCAACTTTATTGACACCGCCAATGTCTATTCATTCGGCGAATCTGAAATGCTCACCGGCCAGGCTATCAAGAAATTGGGATTACCGCGCGATGAGCTGATCATCGCCACCAAGGCGACCGGCGTCATGAACGAACTGCCGAACGGCCGTGGCCATTCGCGCTATCATCTGATGAATGAAGTCGACGCCAGCTTGAAGCGCTTGCAGTTAGACCATATCGATCTTTACCAGCTCCACGGCATTGACCGGTTGACGCCGATAGAGGAAGCCTTGGAGACTCTCAATGATTTAGTGCGCTCCGGCAAAGTGCGTTATATCGGCCTCAGCAATATGGCGGCATGGCAGATCATGAAGGCCCTGGCGATTTCCGATAAGCGCAATTGGGCGAAATTTGTCAGCTTGCAGGCCTACTACACCATAGCCGGACGCGATGTGGAACGCGAGCTTATTCCGCTCTGCCAGGATCAGGGCTTGGGGATTATGGTCTGGAGCCCGTTAGCGGGCGGCTTGCTGAGCGGTAAATACAGCGCCGACAGCCAAGGCCCGGCAGGCGCCCGCCGCACCACATTCGATTTCCCGATTGTGGATAAGCCGCGCGCCTTCCGTTGCGTAGACGCCATGCGGCCGATTGCCGAACAGCATCAAGTCTCGGTCGCCCAAGTCGCTCTCGGCTGGCTGCTGCATCAGGCTGCCGTCACCACCGTCATCATCGGCGCCAAGAATGTCCAGCAACTGCAGGACAATATCGCCTCGACCAAGCTGCAATTGACGGAAGACGATTTAAGCACCTTGAACGAAGTCAGCAAATTGCCGCCGGAATACCCTGGCTGGATGATGGAACTGCAAGGCCAGTACCGCGCCGTGCCGCCCGTAAAGTAAACAAGATCGGGTTAAACCGTAGGTTGCCATGAAAGATAAGCTTTTAATTACCGACCACTTCTAATAATCAGGCGTAGGATGGGTAGAGCGAGAGCGAAACCCATCTTTGTAAGCCGTGATGGGTTTCGCTCTCGCTCTACCCATCCTACGGTCTGAATCAATACCGGCCATAACCATATTGATTACCGTAGCCGTTGCCGTAACCATTCCCCTGATTGCCGTAACCGCCACCGTAGCCCATGTCCCTGGCTCTGTCATACATGGCTTCGTTTTGGCGGATTTGCGCTTTCATGGCTTCGTCACGCTGGATGATACGCTGCGCATGACCGTAGTCGCCTTCCCGCATTTCTCTGGCGACTTGATATTGTTCCTGAGCGCTGATTTGATTTTGCTGCATTTGCGCATTGGCGTCCACCGGATCATAGCCATAGCCATACGCCATGGCTGCGCCACTGCTAAACATCATCATGCTTGCTACAAATACGATTGCTTTAGTGTTCATAAATTTCTCCTGATAGAAAGATTGTTAAAATTTTCTAAGCCTGAGCGGCTTGGTTGGAGAATAATTTATAAAAGCTTGCTTAAATACCGCTTAACGGAAAATCAAAGCTAAATAAATTTGGTGAAAAAATTTGACGTGTTAACACTACTCTTCTTAAAGACCGGAGCGTAGCGCTCAGGTTGAGCCAAACAAAGTGCAGCCCATCATCTCGAAGCAGCTCGGTTGTCATTTAGCCATCTGCTTTGAAAATAAGCGTTTCATATCCCAATATAATCGGCTTCGATTGTTGGGCTTCGCAAACTCTGCCTCACTTACGCGCTAAATGACTTTATGCAATTCTTGCTTTATCGTCTCCCGCACCATGTCGGTCAGAGTCAAACCGTGAGCAAACTGTTTCAAAGCTTCATTCATTAAGGTTTGATAACTACCTCCGCTGATTTCCGCCCGTGCTTTAAAAATAGCCAGCGTCTCACTGTCTACGCGGATGGTTATACGCGATTTGTGGCCGTGTTCAGCTTGCAGCTTGGCTAAGGCAGGTATTTGTGAAACCGGTTTAGCATCGCTAAAGTCCGGATCGGCATAATGGTCATACAAAGAATCAGAATTGTTGTTCATAACGTCTCTGTCGTGGCTCTACTACTTTATCGGAATCGTATTCTATCTTCATTGGATAATGATATGTACAATTGTGCACAAAATCAATCTATGCGGACAAAGCAAATACCAAGAGTTGCCCAAAGTCATTAGTTGTGTAATAGTTTCGAATCAACATGTCCAGCCTGTTCATTTAATGGCAAAATATGAATTACAAAACGTTTTGAGAATATCTTGATTACGAATATCACCATAAAAAACTTCAAATCCATCATAGAAGTGCCTCTGTCGCTTTCGCGAATTAATATATTTATTGGTGAAAATGGCGCAGGGAAAAGCAATATTCTGGAAGCAATAGTCTTGGCAGGCGCCGCTTCAGCAGACAAATTGGATAATGAGTTTTTGACTTCTAGAGGCTTACGCGTGACGCAAGCAGAGTTTATGCGTCCGGCATTTCCAGGCAATAATCAGGAAGATCCCATTAGCATTTATGTCTCGAATTCCGAAAATGAATCGAAAGAATTTTTGCTGTTTAATGATAATCAACCTTATTCAAAGTGGGAAGCCAAATTTACCAGCGGTTCAAAATCAGTAAAGTCAGCATTTCAAGATGCCATTAAGGATGCAATTCAAAATAACAATAATGAACCTACTTCAAAGTTAAGGGCAAAAGTTGACAGAACTCCAGCAGCAGGGGTGTTAGCATCCATACCGGAAGAGGCAGCAACAGCATCTATTATTATGGATGCAATTCAAAGACTTGTAAAAAAAGCAAATGCCCAAGGGATAAGTGAAGAAGACGCCATAAAAATGCTTCTCGACAATAATTTATCTTCCGTTGAAAAAGAAATAGAAAACTTCCTGATATATTCACCGGAAAACTCCGCACTCCGTGCTTTTCAACGCGAAGGCCAGATTGAGCCGTTAGGCATTAATGGCGAAGGCTTGTTAAAATTCATATCGGTTATCTCCAAAGACTTAGATCAATCGTCTATCACTGAAATTAAATCATCTCTAACACTACTGGGATGGTTTGAAGATTTTAAATTAACCGGAGGAATTCTGTCTTCAGTCAAACGCTTGGAAGTGAAAGACAGCTATATTGAAAACGATAAACGCTATTTCGATCACATGAGCACCAATGAAGGCTTTTTGTTTTTATTGTTTTACTTTGCCGCCGTTACCAGCAAACTTACCCCGAAATTTTTTGGCATTGATAATATTGACGCCTCTCTCAATCCAAAACTTTGCGAAGGACTGATAAAAAAACTGGTTTCATTGGCTAAGCAGCATGACAAGCAGATTATCCTGACCACTCATAATCCGGCGACACTGGATGGTTTAAATCTGGATGACGATGAACAACGCCTATTTGTTGTTTCCAGGGGCCGCGCAGGCGAAACCAAAGTCACTCGGGTGAATAAACCAATCATCAAAGAAGGCAAACCGCCTGTTCGATTATCGGAAATGTTTATAAAAGGCATTTTGGGCGGTTTGCCAAAAGGATTTTAGTTGTGAGTAGTTTTGCTTTGGTCACTGAAGGCATTACTGACCAAATAACCCTTGAAACTATTCTGTACGAATACTACGACAAAAATTTAGATATACGTCCAATCCAGCCTATTAGAGATGCTACTGATAAAAGTAGGCAGCAAGATTTTGGCGGTTGGGAACAAGTTCTTGAATATTGCTCATTACCGGATTTTGAAAACAGTTTGCTTTTTAATGATTATGTCGTCATACAAATTGATACGGATTGTGGAGACCATGTAAATTATGGCGTCGCTTTAACTGCCCAAGGTAAAGACAAAGCTCAGGCAGATATCATTAAAGATGTCATTAATCTGCTGATTACTAAAATTGGTGATGATATATACAATGAAAATAAGGAAAGAATACTATTCGCCATAGCCGTACATTCACTTGAATGTTGGTTTCTGCCTTTATTTGAGACATCGAAATCAAAGCAATCCAGAACAAAAAATTGCCGGGAACATCTGGAAAGAGTTGTGAATAAGGAAAATCTAATCTATCAAAAAGATTATGCGGTTTATAAAAATTTGTCTAAAAAATTTAAAAGTAAAAACGCGATTCACAATTGTAGAAATTCATGTGAGAGCTTTGATATTTTTATTAAAGCTCTACCAGAAATATAGTTCGCGTAGCGTAATCGGAGGTAATGTTGACTTCAAATTCTTACGATTACACTATTTCTAATCGTACCTACACGGGCTGAGTACAAATCCGTTTATATTCATTTTTCGCTTATAACATTAGGTTTGACAGGATAACCGCCATGATCGCCAAAACGCCGGAACCGCCCTATTACGCTGTTATTTTTACCTCGGTCAGAACGCCTGGGGATAACGGTTACGCAGAAGTAGCCAAACGCATGTTTGATATCGCCGGCCGTCAACCGGGATTCCTAGGTTACGAATCGGCGCGGCAGGATGTGGGCATATCGGTATCTTACTGGGCGTCGTTAGAGGATATCAAAGCCTGGCGCGAACACCCGGAGCATAAAGCCGTGCAATTAAGAGAGCATGACTGGTATGCCGATTCGAAGATACGCATCAGTAAAGTCGAAAGGGATTATTAAATCGCCGAATGGGCTAGCCCATCCGCCTCACAGCCAGCCTCGCCGCTTCAAACGAATATACAGCAGCAGACTGGCTAAACCGACCAGCCCCACCACAATGGGGTAACTATATTCCCAGTCCAGTTCCGGCATGTATTTGAAGTTCATGCCGTACCAGCTGAACACCATGGTGGGGATAGCCAGGATGGCGCCCCAGCCGGCCAGACCTTTGACGACTTCATTTTGTCTGACCGCTTCAAAGGATAAATGCACATGCATGGCGGCAATCAGCATCTCTCTGGTGGCGTCTATGGACTGGTCGATGCGTTTGATATGGTCGGCAATATCCCGGAAATAAACTCTGACTTCCTTGCCGACAAATTGATGATGAAAACGCATCAATTCATTGCAGATGTCGATTAACGGCGAGATGGCGACATGGATGCGCAGTAATTCGCCCTTGAGTTCATACAGGCCTTCCAAAGTCTGGCGGCTAGGGCGCTGCTGAAAAATGGACTGTTCCAGATAACCGAATTTTTCCTGCAAGTTTTCCACTGCCGGTATGTAATTGTCGACAATAAAATCCATAATGGAATACAGCGCGAAGCTCGGACCTTTAGCTAACTGGGTGGGCATGGCTTCGCAGCGTTGCCTGACCTTGTTTAGGGTCATGGAAGAGCCGTGGCGCACCGTCACCAAAAAGTTTTTGCCCATGAATATATGGGTTTCGCCAAACTCCACCTGTTTGGTGTCCGGGATAATGGTATGCAGCACCAGAAACAGCGATTGCCCGTATTCTTCAATTTTAGGGCGTTGATGAGCGGAGCGGGCGTCTTCAACCGCCAGCTCATGCAAGCCGAACTCGGCTTGAATCTTATCCAGCAGGACATGATCCGCTTCTCTTAACCCCAACCAGACAAAGGTGTCTTCCGCTTGCAGGGCCAGACTGATTTCTTCAATGGTCAAGTCTCCAAGACTGACGCCTTTTTTATAGGCAACACATTTCATAATCATGTTGCTGTCGATAAAGTCTTGACTCAAAATTGACTCCTGCCGGCTTGGAAAACCTGCTTATTGTTATTATTCTATGCTCAGCTCACGGGTCAGCCAAACGCGTGGGCATTGTCATGCCCACCCTACGATGATGGCGGTTTGGGGGTAATCAAAACCTTGTCTATTCTAATGCCGTCTATATCCACCACTTCAAAACACCAGTCCGCATAAACGAAATTATCGGCTACCTGCGGTATTTTTTCCAACTGATATAATATGAATCCGCCTACGGTATTATAGGAGTTATTATTTTCTCCGGGAAAATTAGTATTGGTGCCGAGCACGCTTTTCAGGCGTTTGATGGACAAACCGCCGTCCACCAGCCAGGAACCATCATCGCGCTGCACCACTTCCGGCTCCACTCCTGAAGTGGTTAGCGGTAAGTCGCCGACTATGGCGGTTAACACGTCGCTAAGCGTGACCAGCCCCTCGGTGTCGCCATATTCATTGACGATCAACACAAAATCGGCGTGGCCTTGCCGGAAGAACTCCAGCAAATGGGTCAGGGTCATGGAATCCGGCACATATTTCGGCGGCCGCAGCACTTTGATAATATCCACTTCCTCACCGCTCATGACGGTTTTTAACAAATCGCCGCGATGTAGAATACCCAGCACGTTTTCCAGGCCATTGCGGCAAACCACCGCCCGTTCGTAAACGCAATTGGCGATTTTTTGGCGGACTTCGCTTTCCGGCTCGCTGAGATCGATACTAAATATATCCTTGCGGGAAGTCATGATAGCGCCGACCCGTTGCTCATCCAGCCTCAGCACATTGGCTACCAGCGTGCCTTCAATGGCATGAAACACCCCGGATTCCGAACCGATTTCCATCAGCAGTTTAATCTCTTCATTGGTAATAGTGGTTTGCGGCTGGCGATTCGCCCGCAACAAACGCAGGATCAGCGTGCTGGAAGAGGACAATAACCAGACCAAAGGACTGGCGATAAAAGACAGCACATTCATGGGTCTGGCGGCAAACAGGGAAATGCTTTCAGGTCTCAGCAAAGCCAGGCGCTTCGGCACCAGTTCCCCAACCACCACCGAAAAATAAGTAATCAGCACAATGGTCGCCACTCTGGCGATGGCTTCCGCGTAATCGGCGATCAGCGGAAATTTAATCAGATAAAGCCTGATGGGAACCACTAGGGCGTC
>CAVUMJ010000199.1:0-9387 GCA_963741375.1 uncultured Pseudomonadota bacterium | reverse complement strand
ACGTTGCGCATGATGCGGGCAAAACGGGTCTCAAACACCGCTTTTAAAACCTGCTGTACGATATCCGCAGACACAGTGTCATGACTTAGCAGCATTAATGGCGCACCTATGGTATGAATAGTTTCGGCCGGAACAGGCGGGTCTGTCAGATAGGTAAACGCCGGAATACTGACATCCGTGGTGTATCGTCTTTTCAGTTGCAAGGAAGCCGGATTAACTGCCTCACCTATTGTATACATTTCCGCCAACCGGAAAGCGTCGGCAAATGGAATGGCAATTAAACGGTAATTGGCTTTAGCAATGTAATTCTCGGCCACTTTGGACGGCACAGTGGAAAAATCGAAAACAACATCCGGTAACGCAGAACGTTCAGTAGTTTTAATCAGTTTTTCAGTTTCTGCCGGGTCCTGGTAAATAGGATAATAACCATTACCGCCTTTTACGGAAGCGGTTTCCACGCCTGCATAAGCCAGCACGGATTCAGCCAGCAAGGCTCCGGCGGAACCATCCATTCCTATCATGACCGTGTGTCCACGCAAATTGGAAAAACTTCGCTCTACAGCGTTGGCATATTCCGATTTGACTAATAAATGCAAAGCCTCATCGTATAAAGGCGCAATTTCCCGGATATGGTTGTAATGTTCCAAATGTAAAATTCCCGACACTAAAGCAAAAGACACCGCGCCATTTTGCAAAGAATCGAGTTTTTCCACCGCATCCTTGGTCGCAACCACTTCCAAGTTAAGTCCTGAATTTTGAAGTTCATGCACCAAAGCATTAGCCACTTCGGCACGCGTAGTATCCAGCGGTCCCGGCGTAATCAAAATATGCTCCGGAATGGAATGGTCAGGCGCAAATTTAATCCAAACCGAAGCCAAAATGGCTATGACGCCTAAACTTAGACCTAAGATTTCCTTTTTGTTAATGGGAATGGCTTTTCTCATTGCTTGGAAAAAACGGTTTATGAAGATTAAATGCTATCCTAACCGTTCAGAAATGCTTTGGATACAAGAAATTTCCGTTTTCGGCATATCAAATTGCAAAACGGACCGCGGTCAATTTGAAACAACGGATTTAAGGCCGTAATAGAATTTTTCGAACTCCGGATTGACCGGCATGATCGAGGGCAATCAGACCGTCACTAAGGGTATAATGCCCATCTATCAGGCTCTCAACCGGAACAACTTGCTGTTTTAACAACATCAAGGCATCGGCGAACGGACCGCAACGCGACCCCAGAATATTCACTTCGCCAACCACTACCTTAGTTAAATCAACAGGCTCAAGCGACGAAAAGGTACTTTTCAGAATCAAGACTCCGCGTGGCCTGATAATACGTAAAGCCTGCCTAAAGCCGCTAGCCTGACCACTGGCGTCTACTACGCACTCATAACTGTTATCGGCGCAGTCCTGAACCAAAGCAACGCCCAGACTCCATCGACGAGGCAAAACCAATGAGTTTTCCGACCTTCCCAACACCGTTACAGCATATCCTGCCACTTCCAGAACCTTTGCAATCAGCAAACCCAATCGCCCCGGACCAATCACCGCAACCGTGCTGATTTTTATATCCTCCAATTGCCGGGCTACCCGAATTGCAGCGGCCAGAGGCTCGGTAAACACAGCCGACTCATCCGCTACTTCCTCCGGCACAGCATAAAGGTTACTAACGGGAAGCGTAAAATATTCAGCAAATACCCCATCTTTCCCTCGGATTCCAAGCACTTTGCGATTCTGACAATGCTCTGAATCCCCATTGAGACAGGCCGGACAATCATGGCAACCGATATTGATAGAGCCGACCACCCGCTGATTAATCCAGTGCCGATTTTGGTGTTGGCCTACCGCTTCAACCACCCCCACAAATTCATGACCGATAATACCGGAAAATCCGGCATAACCTTTAACCAGCTCCAAATCGGTTGCACAAATTCCGGCCGCTATCAGACGGATTAAAGCTTCATCGATACCGGCTTCCGACTTGAGGATATCCTGGCAATACGATAAACCGTTGTTTAACACTAGTGCTTGCATGTCATACGCTGTCAATTAAATTGATTTAGTTGAATTAAGGTCAATACGGTAAAAACTCAACAACCATGCTTATTATGGCACCAATATGTTTTCCGGAAAATATTGTGGTAGGCTTGGAGTAACCGGAAATTATGGATTGGGTGATAGGTAAATTTGTATTGGAAACCCGTGAAGACTCAAACGGCGATCTATTTCTGCACATTGCAATAGAGCTGCTTGCGAATGTCTCGAACCCAGAGAATCTAAGACATCCACTATAGCCGTATCCATTCGAACCCAGCTATTACGCTTAAATAATGAATTTGCCAATTACACACCAATGGAACGGCAGTTACCTCAAATCAGTTTGTATAGTTTCGGCAATCCTGAGTATTTCACTACAAGTGTTAAGCATCGATATAACCGTACTCAATGAGGTAAAACGACATCTTTTTATTTCAGTAATCACCTATAGTCTAGTCTAAATAATGTTACACTTGAGACCAGAAATTTCCATTCTGTCCAGCATCCAACGGAAATCCAGGGCATAGGCTAGTAACATCTAAACTTTTACCCAATGCTGGGTAGGTTTAACACCGGAAGTTAATGCTACGGTAATCGCTTTCAGTTTTTCATCATTAATAAAAAATGCTATACAATGAAAATGCTGAATGCCTTGCGATTATGGAAAGACTCTGCGATGAAAAACAAAAAACCGATGGTTCTGACACCAAAACAAATTGAGATAAATCAATATGCAGCAACCCTTCATCAATCAGGTCAATTGAATGAGGCTGTAGAACAATTCAAAAAACTATTAAAGCAACAGCCTAACAATACTACAATATTGGCCAAATTAAGCACCATTGCATTTCAACAAAGGAAGTATGAAGATGGTATAAAAATCATTAACAAGTCTTTGCAAATTGATCCCAATCAAGCTATTGCTCTTTACAATCGTGGCAAAGCATTTCAAGAGTTAAATCGTCTCGACGATGCGCTGGCCAGTTATGACCTAGCCATTGCCCTCAATCCTAATATTGTAGAAGCAAACTACAATCGCGGAGTTGTGCTTCAAGCCTTAAAACGAACCGATGATGCGCTTGCCAGCTACGACAAGGCGATTGCCCTAAATCCCAATTACTTTGAAGCATACTACAACCGTGGCGTTGCGCTTCAGGATATAAACAGATCGGAGGATGCGCTTGCCAGCTATAACCGCGCCATAGCTCTCAATCCTAATCATGCTGTTATATATTTCAGTTGCGGTATAGTACTTCAAAAATTAAATCGCTTGAATGATGCAGTTGCCTGTTATGAACGCGCCATTTTCCTCAATCCTGACTATGCTGAGGCATATTACAATTGCGGTGGCGTACTTTATGAACTAAAACGGCTGGATGACGCTATTGCCAGCTATGACCGCGCCATTGCTCTTAAGCCCGATTATGCGGAAGCCTATAACAACCGTAGCGCCACACTTTTAGAGCTTGGTCGCCTGGACGAAGCTGAAGCCAGCGTTCGGCAGGCTCTAGAGATTAAACCTGACTATATTCAGGCACTTTTCAATCTTACTCATCTAAAAAAGGGTATAGGCGACCAGGAAAACCTGTCCGCACTAGCCGTGATCAAAGATACTGTTTTCAATGACTCCAAGCCGCCATCAAATGACCAAGCCGTGCTTTTATATTTCTCGCTAGGCAGATCTTACGACGATGCCGGTGAATACGACAAAGCTTTTCCCTATTTTTTTGAAGGCTGCAAACTACAGCGGACCACCTTCGACTACGATGCGGAGCAAATGACCAAGTACTTTGCCTCAATCAAACAGACTTTCAATCATGCCACGATGGATAAATTGCGCGGCAAGGGCGACATTTCCTCTCTGCCTATATTTGTAATTGGCATGCCTCGCTCCGGCACCACATTGATAGAACAGATCATATCCAGCCACCCGGAAGTTCACGGTGCCGGAGAATTCATAGATATAATGCCTTTTACCCAGCTAGATACTGCAATTGCGATCTCTGCTGAAAATCTGCTCCGACTCGGACAGGAACAACTTTCAGCCAAGGGGGCGGATTATATTGCCAGACTACAGATGTTGGCGCCTGAAGCTCGGCGCATCACTGACAAAACTACGACAAATTTTTTTGCTGTAGGCCTGATTCATTTGATGTTACCCAATGCCAAAATCATCCACGTCAACCGAAACCCTCTCGATACTTGCTTGTCCTGTTTCACTACGTTGTTTAAAAATGGCAATCGGCATACTTATGACTTGGAGGAATTAGGCCGGTATTATCTTGATTACGCCCGATTGATGGGGCATTGGCGCAAACTATTGCCAAGCAACGTTTTTCTGGACGTATATTATGAAGACATTGTGGCGAATCAGCAGGTGCAATCTCTGAGTATTCTTGAGTTTTGCGGTCTGGAGTGGAGCAATGCCTGCCTGGACTTTCACAAGAATAATCGTCAGGTCAGCACCGCCAGCAAAGTGCAGGTCCGTCGGCCGATATATCAGTCTTCGGTAAATCGCTGGCGATCTTACCAAAAATTCCTGACACCTCTGCTTGATGCGCTTGCCGAGCTTTCACCCTATGGTTACCCTGAACATTTTATAAAAAGCGAATTATCCTAGCAAGCATCCGGCAAATCCTGCTCTGCACTGTTTTTCATATCTGAATCATTTTATAGTTGCTTTTTTTATTCATAATTAGTCGCAAGTTCCAAGAATAGCTTATGATTACTTGGCTTTACTTATAATATCG
Source organism: uncultured Pseudomonadota bacterium (assembly GCA_963741375.1). Lineage (GTDB taxonomy): Bacteria > Pseudomonadota > Gammaproteobacteria > Methylococcales > Methylomonadaceae > Methylomonas. The sequence goes on along the minus strand of CAVUMJ010000199.1, from coordinate 4,600 downwards.
GCAAAAAAATGCGCAACTCGTTCTAAATTTTAACTATGGAGGTTTTCGTGAAAACTGGCTTTAAAGTAATTGTTTCAACCTTAATATTGATTACAGCTGGCATTTCCACATCTGTTTATGCTGCCCCACAATTGACAATGCAAGAAGAAGAAGCTGCAAATCCAAATATTGTCAAAGCAATTCGTGCTATGGAAATAGCTTACAAAGATCTAGAATCGGCGCCTCATGATTTTGGCGGAAATAAAGGAGCCGCTATGAACGATACCAAAGCCGCTATACACTCGTTGAAAAAAGCCCTATATTACCGTCTGAATATGGACGATGCGGCAATAGATAGAGCGCAGTCCCAGTAAATAATAACAATCAATAACGCTTTATTCAATTCAAAACAGGAAGTTGGGTGGGCACATGGTTTTCGTGCCCACGCGGTTCAAAGCTAAAACGCATGGGCATTATCATGCTCAACCTACATCTACATAAAAGAATTTCAATCATGATAGTCAGCTATCCGCAATTGAACAGCCAATCAATTCACTGTGGTGTCCGTAAAATCCGGTAAGATCAGTCATCTCTGATTAATTTTAACAAACTAATATAAGAATTAACGTGGCAATCAATACCTTTGAATTAGTTAAAGCATTGCAAAACGCTCCAGCGCTATATCCCAATATAAATTATTTTAGAGCGCTGGTAAAACAATTTACACCCAATACAGCCAATATTTTAGAGTTGGGTGCTGGCAGCAGTCCGTTATTTAATAAATTGGAGTTTCCAGGTTATAAAACTCTGGACTACTATTCGACAGAAGAGCTTAAGCTGCATTATCAGCATGATTATAAAATTAATAATATTCATGAGATGAACTTTCCGGAAGTGGATTATGTGTGTAAGGACGGACGCTTAAAAAACTGCATTGAAAATCAAACTTTATTTGATCTGGTTTTTAGCTCCCACAATCTTGAACACCATCCATGCTTATTAAGCCATCTTAACGAAGTGGAAAGCCTGTTACATCCAAATTCCGTAGCGGCAATTATCGTACCGGATAAACGTTGTACATTTGACATGGTTAGAAGCATATCAATGACTGCTGATGTGATTGACCGCTATTTCAATCCACAGAATGTATCCTTAAGAAGTTTCCTTGATTATACACTTCGTGCAACTGATCTAAACCCTATAAGGCGTATTTCGGCGCAGGATGAATATCAGATTTGTCTGAATCTGGATGACGCCTTATCGAAATACAAAGCAGGATTAATCGGTAATTTGGAATTTGTGGATTTTCATAATTGGGTGTTTACGCCGGAAAGCTTGCATTTAATTTTGTTAGAGCTTTATCAAATGAAACTAACTAGATTATATCCTCAACTGGTGACCGAAACCTTAGGCAACGAATTTATGTGCATCATCACGTTGCTTGACCCGGATACCCAAAATTTCGACCATTTAAATACCCTCAGAAAACAGTTGTTGACAGAGATTTATTTGAATTAAATTGTTCGGACTGGTTTGGTTTGGACACAACTTTTAGCTAAGCTTTTTCAAAAACCGATTTAGAAAAAATTCAGTTTATTTCAGATCATTAATAAAAGAATTTCAATTTAGTGCATTCAGCGCTGCTTCAGGGGCTTTATCCAAGATTTTGAGCAAAGCCTTGGCTGCTCCGGTTGGATAGCGCTTACCTTGCTCCCAGTTACGAATAGTTTCCAATGAGACATTAATACGTTGAGAAAATTCTGTCTGACTTAGCCCCAAACGCTTACGTACCCTCCGAGCAAATTTAGCTGCATCAAGCAAGGCTTCGGCTTCATCTTTAGCTGATTGCAAAACGATGTCATTTTCTGTAGTAGCGTCCACCCTTGCTGAATCTATGCGTCCGCCAGTTGAATTAGCATCAATCATTATTCGTACTGTTTTCATAGTGTTCGATCTCTCTTTGGTTAGCTTTACGAGCCGAAATAATGCGTATGACTTTATGTCTAGGCGTGTAAATAATAACAAATAACCGCATTTCTATTTTGCCCATCAATTGATATCGCTCTTCACCATAGGAATGACGGTTATCGACTTGTATGATCCGATCAGTGTCAAAAAAAGCTTGAGCGGCATAAGTGAAATCGAATCCTCGTTCACGAAAGCAGGCTTCACTTTTAGCATCATCCCATTCAAAATTCATTTTTTGATTGTAGTTCATTGGCCTACTTGAGGCAAATTTTCCTACCTAAGAAATCACAAACTAGTAATATTTGATACTCCATAATCAGGTAACTTGACTAAATTTCAATAACCGACAATAAGCCTCAAAAAAGCAGCATAAAACTCTATCTCATTGTTAGAAATGTCAAATATTAGTAAAAGCTACTGTTCCTTCTTTGATAGATCCCTAAATGGTTTTTGGTAAGGCAAGATGAAACTCTGTGAGACACAAAAATACGTTCAAAAGTAACTGACCTGTGTGTCGTGCCTCAAAACGTGATTTTATAACATTCTGATTTTAAATAAGAATCAAAAAATTATGGTGCCGAGGAGAGGACTTGAACCTCCACAGAGTTACCTCTACTAGCACCTGAAGCTAGCGCGTCTACCAATTTCACCACCTCGGCAGAGGTTGCTTGTCTAAAGCATAATGAACTTTCCATTCTAAATAAAATAACAAAACGTGTCAAACAATTGCATTAAGCAAAATTTCCACTTTAACCAAACAGTCTTAGGTTAACCCTGAATTTTCAGCCATTACACCAATGCGTCAATAATGGCCTGAGCCATTTCCTTGGTTCCGGTTTTGCTTTGCGGATTAAGATCAGGCGTGACAAATTGGCCCTGGTTCACCACTTTTTCAATGGCGTTTTGCATACGGGTCGCAGCGGCATTTTCTCCTAAATGGTTGAGCATCATCACCCCCGCCATCATCACCGCAACCGGATTAGCGATGTTTTTACCGGCAATGTCCGGCGCGCTGCCGTGTACGGCTTCAAATAATGCGGCGCTATCGCCGATATTGGCGCCGGGTATCAGTCCCAGGCCGCCAACCAGACCTGCAGTCAAGTCAGAGAGAATATCGCCAAACATATTAGTGGTGACCACCACATCGAATTGCTCCGGCTTCATCACCATGTGCATGCAGGCGGCATCTATAATTTTCTCGTCAAACTCTATTTGCGGATATTTTTCGGCTACTTCTCTAGCGGTTTTTAGAAATAATCCCTGGGTAAATTTCAGAATATTGGCTTTGTGGCAGATAGTGACTTTGTTGCGGTTATTGTCTATGGCGTATTTAAACGCATACTCAACGATGCGCTCGGAACCGGCTTTGGTTACCACCGCCAAGCTTTCCGCTATATCTTTCTTTGGAGTCAGATAGTGTTCCAGGCCGACATACAAACCCTCGGTATTTTCCCTGACGATGACAATATCGATATCCTCAAAACGGGTTTTAACGCCATGCCAGCTTTTGGCCGGGCGCACATTAGCGTATAAATCGTATACGGGGGTAACGATTATACCGACCGCAACCTTCGAGACCTGCCCCCGCGACCTTACCGTGTTGTTCACGCCTGGTGGCACCGACGGCACGCTGGCGGCGGCTGTGGACCCTGAGACGCGCGCCTTCATGGCCGATCGGGGGGCGCGGGCGAATTATGTCACCAGCGTCTGCTCTGGCTCGCTTTATCCTGGGGGCGGCACGATTGTTGAAGGGCTACAGGGCGACCTCGCGTTGGTCGGTGCGGGATGCGCTGGCTGGGTTCGGCGCGATCCCAACTGATGCTCGCGTAGTGCGCGACCGCAACCGCATCACGGGCGCGGGGGTGACCGCCGGGCTCGACTTCGGCCTTACCATGGTCGCGGAGTTGCGCGACCGAACCTATGCCGAATGCGTGCAGCTCATGGGCGACTACCACCCGACCCGCCGTTCAACGCCGGCTCGATGAAGACTGCTTCCGCAGAGGTGAGGAATCCCTATGGTCGAGATGCTGGCCGGACACGAAGAAGGCCGAAGAGTTGGCGAGCGCGACGAGGGGCTAGCGGAGAAAATTCACTCTCGGCTCCCTTCGCAGCGGTCGAAGCGCCCAAAATTTGGGAGCATCCGCCGGACTTTTCCGTCTGACTTTCCCGACTAGCTTAGTCAATGCGGCAAAGGTCGGCTTCGGGTCGAACCCAGTAATGTGGGGATACTTACTGGTGGCTGGTCTACCCCACTGGGCGGACTCAATTCTGACGACGCAAGAGGTCGGGGCTGCGCCAGCGGACGAGCCGACCGTCTTTTCGGAGCGCGCTAAATTTGGTCAACGAGCATGCGCTTTGCCCATTGGTTCAAATCGCGGGCGCATCTTGGGTCGTTGTTTATTTGCTGCTGGGCCATGTTAGCAAACTTCAACATCGCCTTGTTCGCTTCCGCCTCGGCTTCGCGTCGAGTCGCATAAGAATGTGGGGATCGGAGATGAATTTGGCCTCCCTCGCAAACCGTCCAGCGGAATCGACGTTCGCTTAATGGGTCGGTCTCAATCTTGAACGTGAATCGGTAAGCTTCCGGCATACCGCATTATGGAGAGCCAACGGGACATCGCTAGAGAAAAATCGTGGCGCCCGATTCAAAAAC
>CAVUMJ010000198.1:0-20566 GCA_963741375.1 uncultured Pseudomonadota bacterium | reverse complement strand
ATGAATAACGCCACAGATGGAGACATGCTGATTGCCTGGGCTTTACTTGAAGCCGGCAAATTATGGCAACAACCTGAATACCGGAAAGAAGCTGAAAAAATAATCGCAGACGTTAAATTAAAGTTGATCAAATCATGGAATGGCCTGGATGTTGTTTTGCCTGGCGAATTCGGCTTTAATCATGAAGGCGTCCTTGTGATCAACCTGTCTTACTGGATTTATCCGGCTTTTGAAAATTTCTCAAAAACAGATAATGATCCAATTTGGCATAAATTAATGGAGAGTGGCCGCATAATCATGGAAAAAGCCAGATATGGACGCTGGCAATTACCGCCTGATTGGCTACAGCTAAATATTGACAATTCCATGGAACCAATCCAAACCAAACGTTTTGGATACGATGCAGTCAGAGTGCCATTATACTTATTGCTAAATCACGAGAAAGCCCAAAACCTAACGGCCTTTGCTGATTTTTGGGCTTTTTATCAACCCTATACGCCGGCCTGGATAGCTCTAAATGAAAATATCATGGATTCTTATGGAGCCAGCGATGGCATACAAGCGATTAAAAAACTAACCTTATGGAGAGCCGGACGCACTGATTCCATTGAAATTAAACCTTTAAATCATGATCAGGATTATTATTCTTCAACACTTTTATTATTAAGTAAAATCAGCTATCTGCTCCTTGAAAACCAATGAAAAAATCTTGTCAGTGCTTTTTATTAATGGTTTTGTTGCCTATTATCAGCCATGCAGATACTCTTGAAGTTATTCGACATACCGACGAATACCAGAGCCCGGATTTAACCCCTCCTCCTTCACATGATACGCCGGATGAGAGCATACTATGGGCTCTGTTTCATGCCAAAAAAATCGGCGTCTTAAAAAAACAGATTATTGATTTAAAAAGCCGCTACCCGGATTGGCAGGTTCCGGAGGATTTGCAAAAGGCTTTGCGTTCGGTCTATGCACAAGGTCAGCTTAGCCAAATTGATCAATCCAAATTTCGCAGGAACTCCCATTTCAGAAAACCATATTTGAGATCGGCTAAGCAGATCAATACTTGCACCAATCTAGATGATAAATGGGATAAAGCCGAATTCGCAGCCTATCAAAATCAAATGCGGGCAGTGCGTTTATATCAACAGCTGATTTCCATCTGCCAAGACCGGCAAATTAGTTATACCACGCTGCAAAAGGCCGCACCGTACTTAAATCAAGATGAATACTTCCAGTTAATCGATTTTGCCTATGACTTTTTACCTGAAAACGATCTGACTCAACTAAAATATCAATGGCTCAAAAACGATTATTTGCATAAAACCACTTTAACATCGTTTGAACAACAAAGCGCTGTAGCACAGCTTGATCATTTTATCGAACAATATCAGGATGACAGCTTGGCCGGCGTAATTGCCTGGCGTTATTTTGACTTACAGGATTATCAAAGCGCCTACTATTATTTTAATAAAGCGGCACAATGGCATCCGGAAAATCAGAGTTTGGTCACCGGCATGATGCTTAGCCAGGAAAAACTGGGAAATACAGACCAGGTCATCAATATTTTTACCGCCTCAACCAATCCCAATTCCGATAGTCAGGCAATTGCAGCGCGGATTTATAAACAAAAAGCCTGGCAAAGCTTTAAAGACAAGGATTTGACCTCCGCGGAAGATTATGCAGCAAAAGCTCAGGCTCTGGAAAGTGACGATGATCTGGAAATCAAGGCCATACAGGCTTGGGTTGCCAATAGCGGACAGCAATATGAACAAGCTGCAAAATTGTTTGAAACACTGTACCAGGCCTCACCCACTAACCAAAACGCCCAAAACTTTATTCAAAGTCAGGCAAAAGTTGACACAGATGATTTACAGCAGCACGCCATTAATGCCGGCGGCGCCTTACAGGAAGAATTCAACAAATATAGTGCGGAACAATTATATTACCGCAAGCAGTTCTTATCCGCTTATCAAACTGCGCCTGCGGTTTTCCCCAAATTGAGCAATATTGACTCTCCCTACGTAGACATAGGTGGTTATGACCGCTATAAAACCGGTCAGGTCGGCCTGGGTCAGCTCAATTACGGCAGACTTCCAATAGCCGGCTCTTCCTATACATTTGATGGCATCCATAATTTCAAAATGGATTTTAGTAACGTTGATTTATATTCCGGTACTGCCGGCTATTGCTCAGCGGCAATCGGAAGCCTTGATCCGACTCAAGCCTCCGCACGTTCCTGTCTTAACAGTTATCGGGGCGGTTTTTCGCCAACGTCCCATACCAACGGTCTGGAAGCCAACTTTTCCTACCGTAAAGACGGCAGGTTCAGCCCTTATCTGAAAGTCGGTAATACCCCAACCGGTGGCGTTGTCTCACCAACTGTCACTTTCGATACCGGCTTTATCCAGCAGGCCGGATTCGGCAATTGGGGATTAAATGTCTATTCCCAGCCCGTCAGACAATCCATTCTGTCCTATACCGGAATCCAAGATCCATATCAGAACGGCTTGACGCAACATTTGCCTGCCGGCAGCAATCAACTGCAATGGGGCCGGGTTTTGCGCTCCGGCGTCAAGGCTAACAGTTATTATCAGATCAATGAAAACTGGGGACTGGCCGGATCGGCGGAAATCGCCATGTTAAATGGCGTCAATGTCGCTAACAACAATGTGATTTCCGCATCCGCCAGTTTAGGCAGAAATCTCGATTTGGCGGATTTCAGTTATTTCAAACTGGGGCCTTCGCTTATTTTTGAACATTATCAAAAAAACCTGAGCTATTTTACCTTGGGCCAGGGCGGTTATTTCAGTCCCGATCAATACTACAATGTGGGATTTGGCGCGAACTTCCTGACTCAGGAAGGCCGGTCTTTTATTATCAAGGGACGTGCTGTTGCAGGCGCTCAATTCATCAACAACGCCAGTTCCCCGTGGTTTCCAACTATTGCCCCCGGTTTAGGAAGTTACGGCGCTTACAATGTTACCGGAGAAGCTTTGGATTTTGAATTGAAAGGCGCTTGGTTAATTACCCCCAATTTCCAGGTGGGCGGAGGCGCAGCCTATCGTCACACCAATAATTTTGAAGATTATACCGGCGGCCTGTTTTTCCGTTATTTCTTTCAGGAAAGAAAAGCTTCCTATAGCACAGATATTCCGGACGGCATGTTCAGTATTATGCAATCTTACTAATATGCAGCCAACTTATTTAAATGACCGCTTTATCGCTTACAGAAATGAGTTTGCAAATTAAAGCTAACTAACAATTCTATAATTTCGAGGAATGAATGACCCAAATTAGCGATTTTTTCGATTATAAACTGGATGAGAATCACAAACCCTATCTGGAAGTTTTTATACGAGGCAGTGAGTTATTACGATTGCCCGCCACTAACAAAGGCACGGCTTTTACCATGCAGGAGCGCATCCAGCTTGAACTGGATGGTTTATTACCTCCCCGAGTCTGCACCATTGAACAGCAGATTAATCGTTTGTATGCCAATTATCAAAAACTCCAAAACGATATTTTAAAATATCAATTCCTCAGAGCCGTTCAGGAACGCTCTGAAGTATTGTTTTACGCCTTGCTGGAATCATTTCTGGAAGAAATGACTCCAATTGTCTACACACCAACTGTAGGCCAAGCCGTTCAACAATTCAGCTCAATTTATAATACTGCTCGGGGATTGACATTTTCGGCTGAAAATATCGATAGAGCGGAAACCATTCTGCAACATAATCCCTGGCGCGATATCCGCATGATAGTGGTGACAGACGCTTCCGCGATACTGGGCATAGGCGATCAAGGCATGGGCGGTCTGGCAATTTGCATAGGCAAACTGGCTTTGTATACGGCGGGCGGCGGTTTATGCCCTTTCCAAACCTTGCCGGTCAATCTGGATGTCGGCACCAATCGCCATGAACTGCTGGAAGACCCGCATTATCTGGGCATTAAACAGCTGCGCATGACTGATGACGACTATTTCAACTTGGTCGACAAGTTTGTAATGACTGTTAAAAAGTGTTGGCCCAGAGCGATTATCCAATGGGAGGATTTTGCCAAAAACGTGGCGTTTGCTGTGTTAGAGAGATATCGTAATCAAATTCCCTGTTTTAACGATGATATACAGGGAACCGGCGCCATGGTATTGGCCGGACTACTGACAGCTTGCCGGCAAAAAGGCGAATCTCTGCTGGAGCAAGTGATTGTTGTGGTGGGCGCAGGCGCAGGCGGCATCGGGGTAGCCGGCGTCATTAAAGAGGGGATGATACAAGCCGGACTCAGTGAACAGCAAGCCCGGCAACGGATATTTATAGTGGATGCGCCTGGTTTGGTGGTGGAAAGCGAGACTATAGACGCTTACAAATTACCTTTAGCCCAAAACCCGGCAGTTTTTCAGGACTGGGGTATAGAGCCGGACAGACTGCCTAATCTGCTGGAAGTGATTAGCCACTGTAAACCCAGCGTATTACTTGGGTTTAGCGGTGTAAACGGCTTGTTTACTGAAACAATGGTGAAAACCATGGCCGAACAGCATCCACAACCCATTATTTTTCCATTATCCAATCCCACCGATAACTGCGAGGCCTGCCCTCAACAGTTGCTGGAATGGACAAATGGCCACGCCATAGTGGCAACCGGCAGTCCCTTTCCTGACGTGGAATATCAAGATAAACGTTATCAGATAGGCCAGGGCAATAATGCTTTTATCTTCCCAGGCCTGGGCTTTGCTGCGGTCCTGGGTGAATGCACCCGGATCAGCAATGCAATGGTGCTGGAATCGGCCTATGCTTTGGCTGATTATGTGGCGGAATTTTGTCCTGACCGGATTTATCCGCCAGTCGCCGATCTAAAAAAAGTCAGCTTGAAAATAGCTGTAAGGGTACTGGTCAAGGCGCTTGAAGATGGCTCCGCCAGTCGTCAGGACTTACGGAATATAGAACTGGAAAACTTTGTGGAATCGAACATGTGGCAGGCTAAGCATTTGCCTTTTAAATACAAAGAACGAGCCGGTTAAGTTGTCGAAGACTTCACTACAGAATTGGAATGAAGAGTATTGTAACAATGAGTTTAGTAAAGCACTTTGCCACACTTGAAGATCCCCGCATTGATCGTAAAATGCTTAATTGCTTGATGCAGATAGCACTTGGCTAAAAATCAACACACATAAGAGAAACAGCATTCCCATAATATTCCGTTTTTAAAAAAACCTCCCACCCTAATTTTCGATAAAATATCTCCATCCTATCCGAGGTAAAAAGATAAAGCGTCTCTATGCCGGACTGCTGGGCTTTTTGCATGACGAATTTTACTAGCTGGCTGCCAATTCCCTGGTTTCTGTAAGCTGGGGCTACAAAAACGCTTGCTAACCAAGGTGTCAATTCGGGCTTAATGTCCATATCATGAGCAACAATGGCCGCCGAACCCATCAGCTCGGTTTGTGTAGCGATGAAGGTGCTGGGTATAAAATCGGGGTTCAAATAGGCTTGCATATCTTCAATGCGTTGCTCAATGCTACAGCCGGGATTAAGGGACCACCATTCATGATGGTGCCATGCGGCTAAAGTTGGCACATACTGAGGTTGGTCTTTCAGATCTTGAATTAACATGATTTAAGGGCATTGTTGAATAAATCGGATTCTATTGCTCAAATTGATTTTCTAGCATCATCAGCGCTTCCCAAATGCAATTTCAGCGAATAAGGAGCGCCCGGCAAGCTGGCGTCAATAAGTAAGTTAGCCGTATTCAGATTCAATTTCCGCCACCACAAAAATGTCAAATACAAACAGCAGACGAATCATCGGCCCGGATATGGTGGGCAACGGAAAATACATGGTGACGGAGAACATCCCACCTACCAGCGGCCGACCAGATCGGGGACGAGCCGCAATAGCGTAATCTCGGAAGGTGCGCCAAAGCGTTTGGGTGGTCCCCAATAGCCGGTTCCTCGGCTGGTATAAACCCAGAGCGGGCCAAACCGATGCAGTCCGGCCGTGAATGGCTGTTGCAGACCGACAAACAGATTCCACGGCCAGAATTGCCCGCCATGGGTATGGCCGGACAGTTGCAAATCAAAACCAGCAGATGCCGCCGCGGGAGCCGTGCGCGGCTGGTGGGCCAGCAAAATCCTGGGAATTCCTTCCGGGCTGCCGGCCAGCGCGGCAAGAGGGTCGCTTCGTTGCGCAAGGTCAAACAAATGGGCGCTGTAATCTGTTACACCCGCAACTACCATGAGCGCACCGTCGTGCTCAATGACGACATGTTCGTTCATCAGGCCCCGCAGACCTAAGCGCTGGAATTCCGCCATCCACTTTAAAGCACCCGAGTGATACTCGTGGTTGCCGGTAACGACAAAGACGCCATGCCGCGCTCTAAGCCTTGCCAAAGGCGCTGTATGAGTCGAAAGCCGTAGAACACTGCCATCGACGATATCGCCGGTAATAGCGATAAGGTCGGCTTCCAGGCTATTGACGCGATCGACGATGGCGGCAACGTAGTCGCCCTTGATCGTCGGTCCGACATGGATGTCGCTAATCTGAACGATTTTGAAACCAGCCAGAGGCGGGAGCAAATCCGCCAGCGGAACGTCGACGCGGACGACCTGCGCCACCCGCCGCGCATTGATGAAACCGATCGCGGTTAATAGCGCAGCCCCCAGGAGGACGGCAGTTGCCGTCGTGCCGGCAAGCGACGGCGTCGTCTCCGCGGTAAGCAAAAACAGGTCGCGCATCAGCGTCAGCACCAAAACGGAGGAGAACAACCCCATGACCAACAAACCTGCCCAACTGATCCGGTCGGCCACCGCAGGTTGCGGAACGAAAAAGCGGGCAAGCATTCCCAAAGGTATCAGCAACGCGGACAGGCCCAGCAGTAGCCCGCCGGCGACCGCCCCCGTCATGCTGATGGGGAGCGCCGGCAGCAAGCGCCAGCCGATGTAGGCATGAAGTCCGATCAGGATTGGCGCGACGGTCAGCATAAAGCGGCGTAGCCGTCTTGGCAAATCGACTGGAGCCGGGTCTTGCGGCGCTTCGGGCTGTGCAGTCAAACTCCCGCTATTCGCCATGAGGCGCAGGGCCGTCTGCCGTTTTATCTTCAACTTTATTCGAGCAACACCAGTTGCCCCAGCGGCGTTTGAAATGGCTTTTCAGTTGTTCCCGCTCTTCCGGGGTCATGCTTTCCCAGCGTTGGCGGTGTTCCCTCCAGCGGCCATGGCCGTGGAAACCACCACCGAAGAGGATTTTGCTTAGCAGCAAAATGCCCAGGGCCTGAAAATAGCCGACCTGCCGCGCACCCGCAAACAGCTCAGGCATCAGCCAGTTCCACAGCAGCATGACCAGCAAGCCCACTGCGGCAATTCCCGTCACAACCAATAGTGCGATCTTGAAACACCTTGTTTTACATGCCGGTTTATCGTTTAGACAGTTCGTTTTCAATTTTGTATCCTTTATCAAGTAAGCTCATCGTAGAGCGGTTGCAGCCGTGTACGCAAATGCAGCACGGCAAGTCTTTTCCATCCCAGCAGGGTATTTAGATTTTCCCCGCTTTGAGCGGCCAGCTCCTTGTAACTAAGCCCGTCCAACTCATGGGCAATGAATACCTCGCGTTGTCTGGCGGGCAACTCATCCAATGCCATCGAGATTGCCTCCAACAACATGGCTCGCGAAAAGCAGGCTTCCGGCCCGCTATCCAAGGCAGGTAAAGCCTGCTCAAGCCAATAGCCGTCTTCACTATCTTCCGCAGCTTCCAAAGCCTCCGGCAATGGCTGTTCGCGTTTCTTGCGGAACCTGTCAATGATGCGATTGCGGGCAACGCGAAACAACCAGGCCCCGACTTGTTCGATCGGTTCCGGCAAACGGTAGGCCTCGACCAATTCGAAGAAGACATCTTGCAAGATGTCTTCCGCCTCTTCTGGATCAGGTACGCGCTGACGGATGAAACTACCCAGCCGCCGGCGCTCCTGTGTGAAGGTTTCGGTAATGTGCCGGTTCTGTTCAGTCATCAGCGTCTGCAGGTCATAGGCAGATTGTTCGGTTAGCGATGTATTCATACTTGTGTAGACGAATCATCGGCCGGAATATTGCAGATAAGAGAAAATATATTTTGGGAGGAGCGAGTGAGATAGGCGATTCAACTTTAGAACCGAGCATAATCGGGTTTCTTACGGTAGATTTGAATGTATATTGAAAAAATTGAATTTGAATAAATCCATATGCAATAAGGCTTGCAAACAATTATTCGGTTGACGTTGCCCCGGAATATCAGATAGAAATAACAGCTTACGAGTGGTTGTTTCTTTTTTTGCATATGTTTGGCGCATTTCTGCGAGTTTGACTCAGACTTTTATGCCGAGTTTTCTGTTGTTCTGTATGATATCTTGGAGCAATGGCCAATTTACCACTCCATTAATTCATTAACCAGTCTTGGAGATCAATTTGAATTTTCAGGGTTTACAAGCTAAGTATCGACGTTTGTTTCAGGAAAGTGCTGCCTGGAAGCTACTGCGGGCTGATAATGCGCCTGTTATTCTGGCATTCATTGCCGATTTATTCTCTGATGAGAGTGAGGTTGCGTTTGGCCGGGCACGCGTTGCCTTAGAGGCCGAACTGGCAAGATGCAGAGAAGAGGGTATCTGGGAAACGGAAACGACAGCCGGGGCCTACCTGAATCAATGGATTCGAAGCGGCTGGTTGCGTGAAATGGACGACAAGCTCACCAAGACCGACGCAGGAGAAGTCACATTAAGGTTTTGCCAGGGTCTGGATCAAAGAAACACAGGGACAACAGCATCGCATTTGAGAATTGTGCAAGAGGCCGTGCGTGATTTAGCAGTGGCTGTCAGCCCGAATGCCGATGAACGCATTGCTTTGCTCGAACATAAAAAGGCTGAATTACAACGGGAAATCGATGCGTTGAAGGCAGGCGTTGTTATCCAATTATCTGAAATCCAACAACGTGAACGAATTAGGGAAATTTATCAATTAGCTTCGGTGCTAACCGGTGATTTTCGCCGGGTAGAAGATGAAATACGTGAGCTTGATCAGAATATTCGAATACAGATGATAGAAGAAGGCGTTAAACGCGGCGATATTCTGTTAGCAGTGATGGAAAAGGAAGCTTTACTGGCCGAAACCGATGCCGGAAGCGCATTTGAGGGTTTTTTTCAACTTTTATGCGATCAAAATCGGTCTACTGAATTTAAGGATCAACTGCGTAGTATTTTAAATCGGCCTGTCGCCGAACAGTTAACCCAGCAACAACATCAGTTTCTGAGCCCGTTGATGCGGGAATTGTCGCACGAAAGCGAGCGGGTTTTCCATATTAGACGCCGTACGGAAGAAGGTCTTAGAGCTTACATCGAAAGCGGGGCGGCCATGGAAAACCGGGCTGTCGATCAACTTCTACATCAATTGGAACGCATTGCCGTTGATTTAAAAGATGCCGGAATAGACTCAAAAATTGCCACCACATTATCATTGCCGGTGGGTCCGATTAAAATCACTTCACCGGAAAACCTGCGTCTCAGAGCCGCAGACGAAAAACTGGATACTTCCAACGTGGAAGCCCATATCAACTCCCGAATACCGAACTCAGTCATGCTTGATTGTCTGGATGCGGTACAAATGAAAGAGATCGCTATGCGAGCCCGAAATATTCTATTTAAACACGGGCCGATGACGATTGCCGCCATCGCCGCAAGTCAGCCGCTGAAATCAGGACTGGAAGAATTAGTATCCTACTTGCGTGTAGCTAGATCAGTGGGTGCAGTAAACTTGGACGGTAAAGAAAGCATTGAATTTTGGGACAAACAAGGCGTCCGTTTGAAAGCCACCATCCCAAAATATCTGTTAAGTGCAGACTTATTTCCAAATAATATAGAAGAAATGGTGCTATGAGTCATAACAAATCTGAACAATCTATGTTTACCGCAGGAATCGCCAATTTGTTTGATCAATACCGGGAGCGCCAACCCAATCAGCCTTTATTAGCGCCAAACCCAAATACGGTTAACAAACCAACAGTATCTTCGTCTATTGGCGATGAAGCCGGTTCTGCAGCGGACTATGATAAGCAAACCGGTATACCGATTAAAGAAGACGCAAGCGCGCCTGTTACTTTAAATGGCGGCGCCATGCCTCCTGAAGCTAGACGGGCTCTGGTAAGCCTACTTAGGCAGGGTGTGATTTTAGCTAACCAAAAATCGAATCTGTTTGAAACCATTTGCCGTTATCAAGATGATGTCCGCAATCATCTGGCGGACGTCTACTTAAAATTGATACTCGATCAGCGGGCCGGCGTTGCATTCGTTGCAGGATTGGATGAAAGCGATGGCGCCGAGGAAGAATCGGTCTCCCTAATTACCCGCAGAACTCTTTCACTTTACGACACCTTATTACTTCTGGTGCTTCGCAAACATTATCAGGAACGGGAAACCGCCGGTGAACAACGGATCATTATCGATATTGAGCGGGTAGAATCCAATTTGTCCCCGTTTCTACCGTTAACTAATAGCACGCGCTCGGATCGAAAAAAACTCGACGCCTCCTTGGTGAAGATGATCGAACGGCATATTTTAAGTTCGGTTCGAGGTAGCGAAGATCGATTTGAAATTACCCCTATTATCCGCTACGTTGTTAACGCCGAATTTTTGGAAAGTATGTTGGCGGATTACAAACAATTAGCTATTAATGCCGGTTTGAATATGCAATCCGGAAACCTTGATTCAGGACAGGGAGAGAAAGATGCATAACGCCGATGCCAATCATATTCATTCTTTGTTTGGTGTCGGTCAAATCCGTTTAGCGGAACTCTCGGTTTATAATTGGGGTTCGTTTCACGGGCTGCACTCTGCGGTCATCGATTCTCATGGCACCTTGGTGACCGGCGACAACGGCGCGGGCAAATCTACATTTATTGACGGTTTGATGGCTTTGTTGTTACCGGCCGGCCGAGCGACTTTTAACGTGGCAGCCGCTCAAGGAGACCGCTCCGACCGGACATTACTTTCCTATATGCGCGGTAGTTTCGGTTCCGTACATGACGGCGCGGGAACACGCGTAAAAAGTAAACGTGATAAAGCCGTTGTGACCGGATTACGAGCGCTTTATCTGGGAGACGACGGCTCGTGTATCACCTTAGCCGCCATTTTCTGGATGACTCAAGCAAGTAATGCGCTGTCCGATGTCAAACGAATTTATTGCGTGGCAAAAAGAAACCTGTCTCTGAAAGAAATGCTGGATTCATTCGGGGAAGGTAATGCCCGCTCGTTAAAGCAATGGTTAAGAAGCGATGGCGCCGTCACCTGTTGCGACGACAATTTTTCGGATTATCAGGAGCTTTATCGCAAACTGTTGCACATGGATAACAAAAATGCGCCGGCTTTGCTGTCCAGAGCCTTGGGATTGAAAAAGATCGATGATTTGACCGGACTGATCAGGGAACTGGTTTTGGAACCCAGCACCGTTAAAGACGATGCAAGGAAAGTGGTTGACGAATTCGCCGATCTGGTTGCAATTCACAATCAACTGATCGACGCCAAGCAGCAGAAAGACCACTTGTCCCGATTGCCTGAATTGCAACAGACTATGAAACTTGCTGAAAGTGAGCTGAATAACCTGGCGCGGGAAAGAGAAAGTTTACCGGTTTATTTTGGTGAAATTTGCTTTAGCCTGTGGACAGAAAAAATTGCTAAACTACAATCGCGTTTCGACGATTTGTCTTTACGAATTAAACAACTCACCGAGCAGGAGCAAGAATCGGAGTCGCTAAAAGATCAAAGATATGCCGATTATTTGGAAGCTGGTGGTGAACGAATTGAAATACTAAAAAAAGAGCTGGACGAAGCGCAGCATCGGCTTAAGCAAATAACGCTTCGATCCGCCAATTACCAAAAAGATGTTCAAAAACTAAGGTTGGATCAACGTTTGGAAGAAAAGCCTTTTTTGGCTAACCAGCAACTTGCTGACAGCAAACTAATAAATATCGAATCGGAAAAACAGGCCGCCCAAAACCTTTTTGGTCAATTGACGGCGGATTGGAGTAATCAGAATGACCTGAAAGCGGCCATAAAAAAAGAAATTGAAGAAATAAGCGCTCACCCCGATTCAAACATTGAGCTCAAATACCAGCAATTGCGCGATGAGTTGGTCGAATCCTTGGGATTAGCAAAAGGCCAGTGTATTTTTATCGGCGAATTAATCGATGTCGATGAACAACACCGGCATTGGCAAGGGGCCATTGAACGGGCTTTGGGCGGTTTGCGTACTACTTTAGCAGTGCCGGCCGATCAGTTCTCAATGGTGACGCGTTGGTTAAATACCCGCCATACCGGTTTACACGTCCGCATTCAGGTGGTCAAAGACGCCAGTTTTCATGACCGAGCGGAATTTAAACCCAACGGTTTTTTAAAGAAGCTGATTTGGCGTGAGCATCCATATCGGGAATGGCTGAAAAAACATTTATCACATTTTGATTTACAGTGCGTCTCTTCAACCGAAGAACTCGATCGCACCCCTTTTTCCATAACCCAACCGGGATTGATTCACTTCGATAAAGGCAGGTTCGAGAAAAAAGATCAGCATAAAATCGATGACCGCCGGCGCTGGCAACTTGGTTTCTCCAATAAATCGCGGCTTGCTTTGTTAAAAAATGATTTGAATACAGCGGAACAAATCGTAGCCGAACTCTATAAAACCATGGAAAATGCCAGAACCGAACTGAATCAAGTCGGAGAGCGGGAGGCTATCTGGAATCGAATTACCGCGTATTCCTGGGATGAGATCAATGTGCCTAAATGGCATGTCAAAGTCCAACAGCTTCAACAGGATATTTTTGTACTGGAACACAGCGGCAATGCGCTTGAAACTGCAAAACAGCGTTTAGAAGAAATTAAGCAGGTTCTGGTTGAAATAAGAAAACAAAAAGAGGAAGCCAATAAACTTGAAGGCGAGCTGTCAAAAACGCTGAGCGACGCCAAACAAAAACAGACGCAAGCTTCTGAGGCCGCTTCTGCCGGAATGACGGACGAGGTACGGGACATGCTGAAAAAACGCATCGGTTTGTTGCTGGAAAACAATCTGGAAAATGCCGTTCTGTTACAAGGTAAGCACGACAAGGATATTGAAAACTTACATGAAAAAGCCAAAGATAAAAAGACTGACGCAGAAAAAAGGGCGATAGGCATCATGTCAAGCTTCCGGTCTCACGACAAATGGAGAGTCCTGGCTGAAGATTGGGGAAGTGATGTTGCTAGTCTTAAAGAATATCTTGACCACTTACGGCAACTGGAAGAAGAAGGTCTGCCGCATTTGGTCGAACAATTCATTGAAAGGTTGAATAAACACGCAACGCAATCGCTGGCGCGTATTCACCAGCGCCTCGATTCCGAGCGCGACGATATCGTTGAACGCATTAACACCATCAATCGGGTTTTGATTAGAACCGAGTTTCGTCCTGGCTCGCATTTAAAGCTTGGAAGCAAAATCGAACAGTTTCCGCACGTTCAGGATTTCAACCGGAAGGTAAGAATGGTGTTAAGCCAGGCAACTAGTGATGACCATGAAGCCAGATTCGCACAATTAAAAACCGTGGTGGAAATTCTGGAAAAAGCCAGTAGCCCGATCACGGCAAACACGTTAGAAAGTTTAAGATTACTCGATCCACGCTATCAGATGTCTTTTTACGCAGAGGAACTGGATGCCGAAACGCATGAAGTTCGAGATGTGCTGGAGTCTTCCAGCGGTAAATCCGGCGGTGAAAAGGAATCATTTGCAGGCACTATCGTCGCCGCCAGTTTGTCCTATGTATTGACGCCGGATGGTTATGATCGGCCGGTTTACTGTACTGTATTTCTGGATGAGGCTTTTTCCAATACCGCTGAGGCGGTCAGCCGCAGAGTACTGCGAGTATTTAAAGAACTACACATTCATGTCAATCTGATAACACCCTATAAAAATCTGAATTTGGCCAGAGAGTCGGCGCGTTCTCTGCTAATTGCCGAACGAAATCCGGATACCCATGAAAGTCATTTATGTGAAGTAACCTGGGAAGAAATTGACGAGCGACTCGAACAACAGCGTCAGCAAAAGCTCAAATTGGATGCGCAAGCTCTGGGCGTGGAGCTCGTAAATGGGTAGAGCGTGGGGACTTTTGCCGGCCAATGTAAAAGAACTGGTTTTAACGAAAGAATGGCAAAACAATACTATTTTAAAAGCCCGCCTTTTGAATCAAAAGCCTTTTCCAATTCGCATAGGACTAAAGCCACCGACAGGCCAATATGCCATTGAGGATATAGAACACTATCAAAAATTCGTTAGTCAGTGGCGCAGCTACGCGCCACAACGTTTTATTGAATGGGATACCCGCAACTATCGCATGCTTTCACAGCAAAAGGTGCCGAGATTTTTGATTATAAAAAGCGTCCAGGATCTGATCGAGTTTATCGGGGCCGAGGCAGTTGCACGTAGTCAAATCTGGACAACCAATATGCAGCCATTATTGGCTATTTACCCCGATACCTATCCTGCGTTGGTAAAACATCTTGAGACTATTGAGTCAATGCGTGAGTCTGATGCTCTGCTACTCGCCAAATTAATCGGCCAATTAACGCCCTGGATGGGAACAGGAAAATATCTAAGAGCATTACCGCTGGTTGGTGTAGATACCAAATATGTGGAAAATTATCAGCCCTTAATTGCCGAAATTCTCGATAGAGTGCATGACAATACTGTATCGAATGCCGGTGGCCTGCTCGAATGGCTTGGTTGCCATGCCAATCCTAGAGGTTGGTTAACGATACGTCCGTTGTGCGAAAGCGTTAAAGCCAAAATGGGCGGTTTCCCGATACTGCAATTGTCTGGCGATGTCTTAAAACAGCAGGCGCTTCCTGCCAACAATATCCTTGTTGTGGAAAATATGGAATCAGGATTGGGCTTGCCATTACTTCAAGACACTATCGCCGTATTTGGGGGCGGAAAAAATGTGGCCTGGATGGATGCGCTATGGCTTAAATCCAAACGCGTTGCCTACTGGGGCGATATCGATACCTGGGGGCTTTCTATCTTGAGTGACGTTCGGTCAAAATTACCAACTATTGTGGTGCTGATGATGGATCAGCAAACGCTCGATAGCCATCAGGACCGGATGGTGGGTGAGCGCAAATCGGTCGATAACGTCCCTGAATTCCTGACCGATTCAGAAGCTCAATTATTTTCGAGTTTAAAAAATAGGGATAAACTTGCCTCTAGATTGGAACAAGAACGCTTATCGCCTGAATATATAAAATCCAAACTTGATGTTTGGATAGCAAGCTCCTATTCTCGGACAGGGCCATAGGGCGTATTAGCGAAGCGTAATACGCCGGACGATCGAAGGCCAACATGCGGCGCAATACGGCTAACGCCTATTGCGCCCTATGCCATACGGTTCCTATTCTCGGACAGCCTCCTAGATACCCATAAAAACATGATCCGACAACTTGTCACATTTTTTTCTGGACAATTGGGCGATTACCCAATAGAATTCGCTCGCCTTAAGTAAATTAGTTTCGACTCGAAAGTGTCGTGATTTTTCTAATGAGGAGGTATGCGGCCGTTTCTACGGAAAATAACAAAATTAATCGCAACAAATTAATTTGATTAGGTGTCTAAAATAACAAAAATAATACCTGACTGAACCCGCTTAATGCGGGTTTTTTATGAGCGAAGATTAATCCTTAAAGCCGTTCCTTGCCATAAAACTATTAATCTAACTCATCTTTGCAAAGCTTCATAATATGGGAAATTTGGTCCGCTGATAATTCACGTTCCATTTTAGATTTAGAAAACGACTCAACGCTGCCATCTTCAAAATAGACAAGAGTTTCCAGTGGTGCTATCGATATAATTTCAGCAGACTGAATTTTTCTTTTTTTATCTCCACCATTTTTCATTGCAAAGCCCCCTACTGCTTGATTGGTGTTGTTATTCAGGTTCCAGTGATTTGTTTTTTTTCCATTGAATATGCTTTTAAGTTGCATAGAAATGAGTCTGCTCCGCTCTTAAGCCAAAGTCAATTCGAATTCCATCAAAATTAAAGCCCGGGAGTAGGGGCGCTGCAGGTCTATTCTATCAGTTACAGGAACTTACCTTGCGTAAACCGGACAAAAAATAAGTCAGGATATTAGGATGGCAACCAGGCTTTAATAAGAAGTTCTAATTTTGTCTGAACCTAAATGATTAAAATAATCCTGTTTGTTAAATCCTTGGGATTCGAATGATTTGAGGCTGATTTTAGTATGTTTCAAATAGTAATCACTAACTGCATTGATGCCGCACTGGTCCAATGTCCAAAATCCCAAACCATTTTGTAAAAAATATAATAGATAGGATTTCAGAGTTTCAGAAAATCTGATCCCAAAAGTTGAAAAATTAAAATAAATCAGGTCCGCATGATAGTCAACCCCAGGGCCGACAATAAATTTGCCTTTATCGATACTTAAATCAGCATTAACCCGCTTTTGCAGGTTTTCAATAATATTAACGCTTGGCGCTTGAATAATAGAGTCTGAATCGATAATCAGAACAGGTGCTTGAAATTTGTTTAATATTTCCGGAAGAATTAAAAACCTGCTGCAAGCATACAATGTTTTCTTGGTTTCTCTTAAATCAGAAAAAGAACCGACATTGATATCAATCAAGTCATCCGTATTAAAAAAACTAAAAGTAAGATTTTGATTGATTGCCGATAAATTAGTTAACAACTGAATAATTTCTACAGAAGGATCTACAATGTTGCAATGAAATCTGGGTTTTATTGCCTCATTGAAGAAATAATATAAAATTTTATGACCATAAAGCTTAAAATAAATATCGTCGCAGGATAATAAAAATACAGGTGTTGCATCCAGGTAGTTTATATCCAATTTATCAATTCCAAATAACATTAACTCTCCAATTTTATTGTTTACTTTAATGTCAAAAAATTCATCAGACACCTTAAACATCAGACATTGCCTGTCCACAGACATTAAGTTATTTATACCGATTTTCTTTACCAGTCTATTGATTAAGTGCTCAAGAAACCGGTATTTTCCATGAAAATAAATGCAAAAAAATAAAACTTGTAAAGCTATAGGCGATAAAATTTTTCTAATTACAAATATGTGAATTGACAGGTTTGCCAATAATCTTAGTTTCTTTTTAAAAACTATCCCCATGTTTTTTAAATGTATGATTGTTAAAAACTTATAATGGTCTTCAAGAGGGTACATATCAATCAATACATCAATAACATTCAAGCCTTTTTTGAGATGTTTTTGTTGAATTAAATAAATGCCGTACTCAGAGAGTATGCCGCCATTGATAAATTTAAATAATTCCGGATTGCGTTGTTTGATTAGCCTATCTAGAACAGTATTGCTGTCTTTATGGTAAGGGGACTGTTTGTCTTTAATGTTGGATAAATTAACTTTTAAAAAAGCATCAAAATCAACAATAAACTCATTCGATAAGGAATTGGTTTTATCTGATTCATTAGATATTTGATTAAATAGTTTAATCCAAGAATCATATGCCTGGAGATATTGAAAGCGGTTTTGTTGAGACTTGGCTTGAAAATGGCATAAATTCGAGTTCATTTTTATGATGCATTAGTTTTTATTGCAAATATAGAGCATCTTGAAAGGCTTTCGCCAACCAATGCCGTTAAGGAAGGATAATATCATTTGAAAAACTATTTTTCGACGGGCACACGGCTAACTGGGTGCGGGTAATGCGCTGGAAATGGTCATTAAGCATGATTTAAGCAATGAAGCGGAGAATTTGCTGCAACTGAAAAACAATCCAAATGAAGGAGGATAATATGTTCAGGTTCATCAAAATTGCAGTATTCATCACGATGTTCTTTTCAGCAAATGCATTTGCAGAGGGATGGGGGCGTCACCATCATTACGGCTATGGAGGTTATGGGTACGGATATGGTTATAACCCCTACTATGGCGGTGGCGGGTATGTTCCCGCGCCGGTAGCGGGATATTATCCGGCGCCACAGCAATACTACGCGCCACCTCCACCACCCGTGGCTCAACCAAATTATGGCTATGGCCAACAAATGCCTATGTACGGGCAATATAGATAGGAGAGCGTCATGAAAATTAAAATTATCATGTTGATTTGTGTAGTGTTCTTCAGTGGTTGCGCGGTTTATGCGCCGCCATATGGTGGATATGGTTATGCTCCGGTCATGCCGGTTTATGGTTATGGCTATGGCGGTTGGGGTCATGGCGGCTTTCGTCGATAGGGTTAATTGCATTGTTTCTTTGGAAACAATGCAATGTTCCGGTTTGCCCTGCCGAAACTTTAGAAAATTAAATTTCGTCATTGCGGTTTTTTTAACGCCATTAGCTTAAGCTCGCTGGTTTCGGCTGAAAGAACTTCCAATACAGTCCCGTCTTCGTCGATACAAGTCTCCTTCTTTCGTCCAATCCTTTAAATCGATTGTTTGCTGTTACAAATTAACTCTCAAGATTTACAATCAAACGATTGATTGATACACTTAATCAATCGTTTGATTTGATTTTTAGAGTACCCAAAATATGTTTAAATCCAAAACTACCTCTACCGCCAGTCTGGACGCCAGAAATCGTCTGGTGATGGCGGCCTTGCGGCTATTTGCCGAGAAAGGCTTTGAAGCTGCTTCCACCCGGGAAATTTGTGAGGCTGCCGAAGTGAATATTTCCAGCATTCGTTACTATTTTGGCGATAAAGCCGGTTTGTATCGGGCGGCCTTTAAAGAGCCATTGGGAGAATACCCTTGCCTGGCGCATCTGGAAAATTACCTTAGCATGCCGTTAATTGAGGCTTTGGTGCTGTTTTTTAACGATTTTCTGTCGCCCTTGAAAATGAGCGAGGAAATTCAAATGGTGATGAAACTGCATTTTCGGGAAATGATAGAACCCACTGGCGTCTGGCAAGAAGAAATTGACGCCGAAATCAAACCCCAGCACGAAGCTTTATTGTTAATGCTGTGTCAGCACTTACAGGTGGAACAGGTAGATGACGACATACAAAGAATGGCGTTTGCCATCATCGGCATGGCTGTGCATTTTTATGTGGGTCAGCAAGTGGTCCACAGCTTGGCCCCAAATTTATTAAACAGTCACCAGCACATTGATTTGCTGGCTGAGCGCATGGCTGGTTATGGGGTTTCCATTATTCAGGGCGAATATCAACGTAGACAAGCGAGCGCTGGTAATGATTAAAGCCCGGGAGAGCCTGAACTGGCTGTTTTTACTGACTCTGCCTGCTTGCCATATGGATAGCGGCTTGCTGGCTACTGTTGGCCCTGATTACCAACCCGCTACCTTGCTGATCGACTCACAATGGCAGACCCCAAGCCGGCAATTTATCGCCCACCAAGGTGATCAGGCGGATTTGCGCCACTGGTGGCAAGGCTTTCAGGACCTGGTGTTGGATCGGTTACTGCTGGCGGCCCAACAGCAAAGTGCATCCGTTGCCAGCGCTGTGGCTAAAATAGCCGAATCCCGCTCCAATCTGGCCGGAGCGGATTCGGGTTTTTTCCCGACCATAGATGGCAATCTGGCCAGCAAACATTCTTCCTCATCGTTTGGTGGTCCACCGTTTGTGTGGAACCAACAGCAAATTGGCTTGCAATCCAATTGGGAAATTGATTTGTTTGGCGTTCTGGCCAGACAGGCGGAAGCTGCCCAAACCCAGCTTGAATCCCGGCAGGCGGCCTGGCATGACGCCAGAGTTGCGGTAGCGGTGGAAGTGGCGAATACTTATCTGAATTACCGTTATTGTCAGGCGCAACTGCAATTACAGGGCAATGACGCCGATGCCAGCGAGCAATTGGCAAAACTGCTGAAAATTGCCGGCAGCGGTGGTTTTCAGACCGGCAGTGAAGTGGCGTTGGCCGAAGCTAACGCCGCCGCATCCGGCGAAAATTTGCTAAATCAGCAAAGCCAATGTGCTCAGATTTTAAAAAGCCTGGTGGTATTAACCGCCATCCCCGAAGCGGAATTGCAAGGCTTACTGGCTTTAGCAACCGATCAACAAGCTAAATTGCCGCAACCGCCTACCTTTAAAATTGCCGCAATCCCGGCCCAGGTGTTAATGCAAAGACCGGATATGGCAGCCGCAGAACGCGATGTAGCGGAAGCCAGCGCCAAAATCGGCGTTGAGCAGGCAAAGCGTTATCCACGGCTTAGCTTGTCCGGCAATATTACCCCAACCTTACAGAATATTAACGGTTCTGCCTATATGCTGGCCCAAACCTGGTCTATTGGCCCTACTTTGAGTTTGCCGGTATTTGACGCAGGCAAAAAAGCCGCCAGTGTGGAAAACGCCAAATTGCAATATCAGGCGGCGCTAAGCAATTTCAATTATAAAGCCAGAACCGCGGTAAAAGAGGTGGAAGACGCTTTGCTACGCCTGGACACGGTGGCCCAACGGCTGCCGCTGGCGCAAAAGTCGGCTGCGGCCTACCAAAAGCGCTGGCAGAACGCAGAAACCTTGTATCAGGCAGGGCGGGCAGTTTAACCGATCTGGCTTCAGCCTGGCGGAATCAAATA
>CAVUMJ010000197.1:0-12785 GCA_963741375.1 uncultured Pseudomonadota bacterium | reverse complement strand
CTGCAAATGGTGCGCATCAAAAATCCGATGTTGCTCAAGCAGTTATTCGAACTGGGTTGCCATTACTCCGGCATGGAATTTTCGCTGACCAAAATGATAGCCGCCATCAATGAAGCCAAACACACTGAAACCTTGGCGGACTATTTACATTTATTATCAGAAGCCAGCCTGGTGACAGGCTTGCAAAAATATGCCGTGGACGAAGCCAGAAAGCGTAATTCCACCCCTAAACTGAATGTATTTAATACCGCCTTGATGTCGGCAACCCAAAATTACAGCTTTGCAGAAGCACAAGCGGACAGAAGCTATTGGGGCAGATTGGTGGAAAGCAGTGTTGGCGCGCATTTGCTCAATAGCAAAGATGAAGACACCAAGCTGTTTTATTGGCGCGAAGCCGGTAAGGAGGTGGATTTTGTGCTGGTTAAAGGCAAAAAACTCACCGCCATAGAAGTAAAAAGCGCGGATAAACCGGTTATATCCAACGGTTTGGAAATATTCAGACAAAAATATGCACATTGTAAAACTCTTCTGGTTGGAACCGGCGGTGTTTCTCTGGCTGAGTTTTTGTCGCAACCCGTTGAAAATTGGCTGGAATCATGACGGTTTATCAGGCGCCGCGTACCTGTACAGAGAAAATAGAAAATATTTCTCAATCCAAAAGTATTGCGTATTTTAGAGACCGCCCTGTCTATGTGCTGCTAGCTGAACCGGGGGCGGGTAAAACCACTCTTTTTAAGCTAGAAGCCAAGGATAGCGGCGCTGAGTATTTATCCGCCCGCGATTTTATTGCGCTAGAAAATCAGCAATGGCAAGATCAAACTTTGTTTATAGATGGTCTGGATGAAGTACGGGCAGGGAAGGATGACCCCCGTACGCCACTGGATGCGATTCGTAATAAACTGAGCAGATTGGGTTGCCGGCGTTTCCGCATTTCCTGCCGGGAAGCTGATTGGCTGGAAGGTTCTGACTATAAAGCTTTACAGCCGGTATGTTGGCCTGAAGAACCGGCCGTATTATATTTGGACCCTCTTACCGATGACGATATTCGGCTGATTCTTCGAAATAAATCCGTAGATGTTCAAGAGTTTTTCGCTAAGGCCGAATCTTTTGGCTTAACCGGGCTGTTGAATAATCCGCAAACACTGGAAATGTTGATTACTGCTGTTATAGGTGGGCAGTGGCCCAATACCAAACAACAGATCTATGATTTAGCATCAATTCAGTTGGCAACAGAAACCAATGATGAACACCTGGTTGCCGAAAAGCCTCCTATTGCTTCACAAAAACTAATTGAGACTGCAGGATTGTTATGCGCAATTCAATTAATCGCCAATTTATCCGGATACACTCTATACAGTAATGGCTGTGCCGAGCTTGGCCGAGTGGCCTTAACCGAATTAAACCTGCCCGATACTGCCATTGCCCTAAAGGTATTGAAAACTCGTTTGTTCACAAAAAATGTTGAAACATACAGTTATGTGCATAGAAGCGTAGCGGAATATCTGGCCGCACAATATATAGCGGAGAAAATCAAACATGGTTTACCGGTAAGCCGTGTCCTGGCCTTAACCACCGGTGTAGATGGCGGTATTGTTGCAGCAATGCGCGGTTTAATGGCCTGGCTATGTACGCTGTCGCCAAAAGCCCGCGATATTTTGATAGAGACCGATCCGCTGGGGATAGTGATCTATGGCGATGTAAAATTTTTCCTTAAAGAAACCAAATCCAGGTTGTTACAAACCTTGATACGGAATCAACAAGAAATCAGTTATCGAATTAACGATTTGCGTACTAATACTTTTACGGCGATTACCACCAAGGACATGGCTGATGAACTTGTGGAGATATTCAAAAGCGCTGACCGGACTGATGGCTTTCTATATTTGATTTACTGTTTGTTGACCGGTTTGCGCCACTCCGAGCCCATAGCTGAAATCAAACCCGCTCTGCTTGCCATTATCCGCGATCAAACCCATAGCGACTATAATCGTGTTGATGCCCTGCGAGCTTTTATTCATCAATACCCTGAAGACATGGAAAGTTTGATGGTGCTGGCTGAAGACTTCCGTCAAGATAATGTAGCCGATACCACATATAACATGCTTGAAACACTGCTTGAAAAGTTGTTTCCTGCCAGAATTAAAGCGGACAAGATATTGCTATATTTGCTAAATCGTAAAGACTTGCGAGTGATTAATGCTCATGAGTTTTGGTATAAATATTTTCCCTCTCGCATTGCAGATAATGAATTGCCCGAGATTCTTGATGAGCTTGCCAGGCGGGGGCCTAGTTTCCTTGAATTCACGGCATACCAAACTTTATTTGATGTGGCAGGACAATTATTGAGCCGGGGCCTAGCTGTTCACGGCTTAAACATCAGTGATGAGCGACTCTATCAATGGCTGTCTATAGATATTGATGAATATCAATATAAAATTCCGGAAAAGCAGAGCCGGCAAATTGCCGCTTGGCTTACTGCCCATCCCGAACGCTGCTTGGCATTGCTTGGGGAGGGACTTAAGCAAATTCGGGAATCTGCCGATTTTAGAAGCGAGATTGGCTTAGTTTTTTTGCGTCTGCATGATGCTGCTATACCCGATAATCTTGGCTTATGGTGGCTGGATAAGGCGTTAAAAGCGCCTGATTTCGAGTTAAGTAAAAGTTATGTTGAGCAGGCATTTTGTTGTTTGCTGCGCAAACAGGGAGACAGCGGTTTGTCTCTGGAACATTTTGTGGCTTGGATAGAAAACCATCCGCAATATCAAGAGTATTATCAATCATTGATTTTCACTCCTGTTGGTGATTGGCGAATTAAACATGCTATTTCTAACAAAAAATGGGCGCAGCAACGCGCTACCGAGCTGACGGATAGACTAGGCTTTTTGAATGAACATATAGCTCAAATCGCTGACGGTAGTGCGCCGCCGGCTATCTACCATGATTTGGCGACAATGTTTGATTTTAGCGAAGAAGCTTTCGGCAAATTCCGCGAACCGGATTTTTCCGAATTTCTAAATCACGACCAAACCTTGATAGCCGCTGTTAAAAGCGGATTTCGCAACATCTTGCGGCGAACAGACTTGCCTATAGTCGAAGAAATATTCTTGCTTGATGCCACAGGGCGGAGACACTTTATCCGCCTGCCTTTTCTGGTGTGTTTGGACATGCTTTATCAGGAAAATCCCGCAATGCCGGATAGCCTTAGCGATGATTTAGTGTGTAAAGCCTTAGCTTTCGGGATTACTGAGCGTTTATACAAACAGCCCTGGTTTATATTGCTTTGCATAAAACATCAGGAGATGGCGGCGGGCATTTTTAAAAATTACATTACCAGGCAAATAGCGGCCAAGAGTCAAAATATCCAGGGCTTATATGAGCTAGCCGATAATTCTAATTATCAGAGCATAGCCAAGTTGATTGTTATGCCGATATTAAACCAATATCCAGTCAGAGCTTACAAGCAACATGTCCGAAATTTAGAACTGCTTCTTAAAACAGCCATAGACCTTATTGACCGGCATGAGCTATTGAAATTAATTGAAACAAAGCTGGTGCATAAAAGCATGGACATGGCCCAACGGGTTTATTGGCTGGCGGCCGGGTTGTTGATCGAACCGGAACTTTTTCATGAGCGGATAAAAACCGCATTAACCGGACACACCGAAAGAATTAATCATTTTTCCGACTTTTGGCTGCCTTATTTCAGTAAAAAACATACTAAATATCCATTACCCGAACAAATCATAGGATGGTTAATTGAGATTTTTGCGCCTCGTGGCGGTCTGACTTGGAAAAATGAAGCTGGAGTGCTTAAAAAATCGTTTGTGAATAGATCAATGGAGGAAGGCGGTTATGTCCGATTTCTAATTGATAGTCTGGCCAATAACCCGAGCAAAGAAAGCACCGCAATACTGGCCGATCTACAGACTAAAACCGAACTGCAAGTTTGGCGTCAACAGATTCAAAATGCCCTGCAAATTCAGAAGATCAGCCATAGGGAAGCCATGTTTCTGCACCCGGACGCCTTGCAGGTTATCGAGACATTGAACAATCGAAAACCGGCAAACGTTGCCGATTTGGCGGCGCTAACCGTTGATATGCTGCGCGAATTGGGAAGGCAAACGCATACCGGCAATACCGATACATACAAGCAATTCTGGAACTGCGACAGCAAAGAAATACCGCTTAATCCCAGGCACGAAGGTCTTTGCCGCGATTTCATCAGCGAATATCTAAAGCCCCGGCTTGCACAATATCATGTCAACATTGAACCTGAATCACTTCAAGCCAATGAAAAGCGTGCAGATTTAAAGCTGAGCTTCATGCGCAGCGGCCGGACATTTTATCTGCCTATAGAAATTAAACGCGATTATCATCCAAAGCTATGGAAAGCAATTGATGAGCAGCTAATTCCCTTCTATGCCATTTCCCCGGAAACCGAAGGCCGAGGGCTTTACTTGGTGCTATGGTTTGCTGATCAAAAACTGCCAACTCATCCCCAAGGTTCAAAGCTGCCGACAACGCCTGAGGCGTTAGAAAAAATGCTTAAAGAAAATATCCCGCCGCAATATCAAAAACTGATGGAAGTCGTCGTGCTCGACGTGTCAAAAAATCCCAAACTGTAGTTGCTTGAAATCAAAATTTAACCGGCATTTCTAAAAGCGGTTTTTAGGAGGCTGTCCCTAGCTACGGTTTCTATTTTCTGCTAGAGCCATAGGGCGTATTAGCGAAGCGTAATACGCCGGATGGTCGAAGGCCAACATGCGGCGCAATACGGCTAGCGCCTATTGCGCCCTATGCCCTACGGTTTCTATTCTCGGCCAGCCTCCCAGGATTATGGTGAGCATTATTTTGAATCGAAGTCAGACTGCGCTTTTTTGACATCTTCCCAGTTCGCTGAGACCCATTCAACAAGTCCGTCCAATGGGCGCAACAGGCTCTTCCCAAGAATCGTTAGCTCATATTCGACTCGAGGAGGCACTTCCGGGAACACTTCTCTTGTGACTAGGCCATCCCGCTCTAAGTTTCGCAATGTCAGCGTCAACATCCGCTGGGAGATGGCCGGAACAGATCTCTCTAATTCCGAAAACCTGGCGCGGTTGCCATGGATCTTCGCCAGAGACAGAACTAAGAAGATACTCCACTTGTCGCCAATTTTTGTCAGCAGCTCACGGACTGCGGCAGGATCTTTGTGACCGCAAACATAAGCCGGGTCTAACTGTTTAGTCTTATTCGTATTCTTCATCACTTACCTACATGTTCGTAACCGAGTTTAATGTGCCTTCTTCTTTTTTTGTAACAGCAGATTTACAATGTAACTATACATTAGTAAGTATCAAAGAAACAGCAAATACACTTAGGAGTTCTATATGCAGAAAAAATATCCGGAATTCGAGGCTTCCAAACCTTACTTTGACCTGGTTCGAGGAGCGGTAGGGGACCTCGTTGATGGCGAGCACTTCTTTGACATCGTTGCCGGCAACGTCGTGTATGAGGTGCTCTACGACTTTCCCGGCTGGCCCCGCATTATCGAAGGGCGGGCCAACCTGATGGAAAGTTTTAGCGGCTATGGTGACTACATCAAAATTCAATCCGCGGATAACTTGATCGTCCACATCACGGATAACGGTCATGTCGTCGTCATCGAATATGAAGTCCATGGGACCATTCTTGCGACAGGCGTGAAGTACGACAATCGGTTTTGCTCAATTATAAAAATTGAGAAGCGGAGAATTTCACACTGGCGCGACTATATGGATTCCCTCGCCGCTTGGAACGCCCTCAGTGGCAAACGGTAGAAAAATTTAATTTCAATCACAGCAAGGAAATAACCAATGAAACAAATTCTTATTGTCGAAGTAAGCCCCAGGACAGGTGTGTCAGCTAGCCGCAAGGTGTCTGAAAAATTATCTGCGCGGCTTCGTTCCGAGTTTCCGGACGCAAAACTGGTGCATCGAGACCTGGCGAAAGATAAAATGCCGCATCTTGATGACAGCACGTTAAAAGCGATTTCATCAAAAGATCCCACGGAAATTCAGGCCAACCGGGAGTCAGGGCGCCTCTCGGATCAGCTCATCAATGAACTCTTGGCGTCCGACCTGCTCGTGATCGCAACGCCGATGTGGAACTTCGGAATTCCCTCGCTATTAAAAGCATGGATTGACCTGATAGTGCGTGCAGGCAAGACATTCAATTATACTGAGACCGGCGTACAGGGCTTGGCGAAAGATAAGAAGGCAATTTTGATCATCGCCTCAGGCGGAATTTTTACCGACGGCCCATGGAAAGCTTGGGACTTCGTAGACCCATATTTGCGACAGATTTTGAAGTTTATCGGAATCGAGGATGTGCAAACAGTTAGAGTTGAGGGCTTAAATATCCCTCCGCTCGCTGGGGCCGCCGTATCCAATGCGGAAGTGGCGGTTGAACAGCTAATTTTTAGAAAAGCCTACGATCATTAGTGTCTTGGCGCGTAGCGGATGTATCGCCATTCTCACTCAGCCGGAACCGGCAAATTCACATCCGCCCCCAGCATCGCAAAATCTAAAAACGCCTCAACCGGCATCGGTTTGGCGTACAAATAGCCTTGCACGTAATCGCAGCCGACTGTCGTCAAAATTTCCTGTTGACCTTTAGTTTCCACGCCTTCGGCTATCACTTTTAACCCCAGGCGGTGGGCCATCACCACGATGGCTTCCGCTATCGCCCGGTCGCCGGAATCGGTTTCCAGATCCCTGACGAAGGAGCGGTCGATTTTTAAATAATCGATGTTGAATTTTTTTAAATAAGCCATCGCCGAATAACCGGTGCCGAAATCGTCCAGGGCTATTTGGATGCCGGCCTGCTGAAATCGCCTGAGTAAATGAATGACATTGGTTTGGTCGTCCAGCAGCAGGCCTTCGGTAATTTCGATGACCACACTCTCGGGATTCAGATCAATGCTGCGTAAA
The DNA here is from genome assembly GCA_963741375.1 of uncultured Pseudomonadota bacterium. Taxonomy (GTDB): domain Bacteria; phylum Pseudomonadota; class Gammaproteobacteria; order Methylococcales; family Methylomonadaceae; genus Methylomonas. The sequence goes on along the minus strand of CAVUMJ010000197.1, from coordinate 5,835 downwards.
TGCTCAAGCCAAGCAATATCCGGAGAGCCGCGCACAAACTGGCGGGGCGACACATTCACGCTGATTTGCCGTTTGCCGGCGCACAAATTTTGCCATTGCTTGGCCACAGCGGCGGACTGGTAAAACACCCAATCGCCGATCTGGTGTATCGCCCCGGTTTCTTCCGCCAGCGGAATAAACACGTCCGGCCTGACCATGCCTCGTTGCGGATGCAGCCAGCGCAGCAAGGCTTCGGCCTTTTCCACCTGTCCGGTTTGTATATTAATGATGGGCTGAAAGTGGACTTGCAATTGTCCGCCTTGCAAAGCCATCCGTAAATCGTTACTGAGTTGCAAGCGCTCCTGCGCCTCGCTCTGCATGGATTGCGTGAAAAAATTCACACCGTTGCGGCCGGTTTTTTTAACGGCATACATGGACTGATCGGCGCAACCCAGCAATTGATTGATATCGCCGGTATCGTCCGGATAACAGGCAATGCCGATACTGGCCGAGATATGGGCGACGCCGTCTGCAAGCGGAAACGGCTTGCTTAAAGCCTCCACGATATGCTCGCCGATCAGGCCGATGTCGGCGCTGGAATCGGAGTAGGCAATAATCACCACAAACTCGTCGCCGGCCAGTCTTGCCACAATATCGGATTCCCGGACGCTTTTACGAATCCGCTCGGCGCTTTGCACCAGCAATTGGTCGCCGAACTGGTGCCCCAAGGTGTCGTTGACTTCCTTAAAATGATCCAGATCGATAAACAGCAAAGCCAGTTTCGAACCGTTGCGGCGGCATTTGCTGGCCTCTTCGTGCAAGCGGTCGATAAACAGGTGGCGGTTGAGTAATCCGGTCAAAGGATCATAACTGGCTTGATGGTAGATTTTCTGTTCGATGCGTTTGCGCTCAATAGCAATGGAACTTAAGTGACAGACCTGGCGCAGCATGGCCAAATCGGTTTCATCAGGTGCGCCGTAATGGTTCAGATAAAGGCTGATCACGCCCAGCAATTGTTTGGTTGAGGAATATATCGGCTCCGACCAGTAGGCCTTTGCGCCAATTTCATTAATAGAAAAGCCGAAACTCCTCAAACAATCCAGGTGCACAATTTCTTCCGGAATGATAGTTTCGCATCGCGATGCCGATGCCGCCCAGCCGGGGCAGCAAGGCTTGTCTACCTCGCTGGAAATCAATTGATCGATTTTTGTTTGAACCGCCTCCGGGAATGAAGGCGCCGCCACGGCTTCCAGCAGTTTTTGCTGGTCATCCAGTAAAAAAATGCCGCAGCGCTGTCCCGGTTTCGAGGACTCCACGTACCGGGCAACCTGCCCCAAAATAGTTTTGATATCGCTGCCTTGAGCCATTTTTTCGAAAATACTCAAGCGGCTGGCTTCGATAATCCGGCGTTGATAATGATCGCTGATGTCAAAACCCAGCGCCAATACCCCGGTTGATTGTCCATCTGCATTAAATTCAGGCACAATTTTCATCGCATGGGCAATCAGGCTGCCGTTGCCGTCCAGCCATTCCAGCAATACTTCGGTTTTTTTACCGCTGGCCATGGCTTCCGTGAGAATTTCGATGTAAGACTGCGAAGAGATATTGATGGCTAGCCAGGATGCCGCTATCGGTTTGTCGAGTATTTCCGCCTCAAGCCGGTTAACCATTTGTAAATAGATCGGATTAACATAAACGGGAAGACAGTTGCGGTCATAACGCACCACCATGGTCGGCAAATTTTCCACCAGCATGCGGAACTCGGTCTTTCTGGCCTGTACAGCTTGTTCGGCGCGAACGCGCGCCGAAATATCGCGGGCAAAAGTCAGTACGCCAACCACATTTCCGGCATCGTCAAGTACCGGAACGCCGCGAAAAGCGTAACAGACCGGTAGGCCATCCCGGTCAGTCCAGTTCATATCCCAGTCTTCTTCCTCTCCTGCGGCCAGCACCGAACTCAAATGACGCATAAACACTTCCGCCTCTCCGGGCTGAGTGGGGGCCACCCAGTCTTCCAGCGGGGTCTTGCCCAATAATTCGGCTCTGGATTTGTTGGCCATTTTTTCGTGAGCCCGATTCACAAAGACGCGGCGGAAATGACTGTCGTAACTGACGATGATATCCGGCGATCTGTCCAGTAATGTCCGCATGTCCTCTTCACGCTTGCGCAGCCGGGTTTCCGCCTGTTTGCGTTTGGTAATGTTGCGGCCTATTGAAATGACGCCAATCACTTCACCGTCCTGGCCGAATTCCGGAACATAGTTGTTATGGTAATATTGTATTTCCCCGGACGGGGCGAGATACTCCACGTCGCTCTCTACGGTTTGACCGGTTTTCAGGACTGTTTGCAGATCGTTCACCAATTTTTGGCCTTCGCTGGCGCTTACGATTGAACCATCGGAGGGAATCTTGTTCAACAGGCTGGCGGCGGATTTTCCGGTAATCTGCTCCACGGCAGGGTTGACGTAAATACGCCGGTATTCCTTGTCATAACGGAAGATGGGGTCCGGGGTATGTTCAACCAACAAACGAAACTCCTCTTCGCGGCGCTGTAACTTTTTCTCCATTTGCTTACGGGCAGAGATGTTTTCAACAAACGACCAGATATATTTGCAGCCATCCTTGCCGGTGATCAGGACGCCATTCAGATGTATGGGGACGCGTTTGCCGTCCTTTTGGTTATATTCCTTCTCGTAAGGGCCGTAACGGCCGGTGCGGGTTAACCTTTCCAGTTGTTCGGCTTCTTTTGCAGCATATTCTTTCGGCGTCAATGTCCAATAATCCAGAGTCATCAGCTCTTCGGCAGGATAACCGCAGATAGCGCGGAAAGCCTCGTTAAACTCCAGAAAACGGCCATTCAAGTCGGTCAGGGCAATGCCAAGCGAACTGAGCTCGTATAAGCCGCGGAGTTTTTCTTCGTTTTCGCGCAAGGCCAGTTCAGCCTGTTTGCGATTGGTAATATCCAGGATGATGCCCACCAGAAAGGCTTGTCCGCTGTCGTCGGTATAACAGGTTTTTTTGAGGATGACGGTGCGGCTCAATCCATCAGGACCGATTAATTCCGTCTCGCTGATATTTTCCTTGCCGGTGACGAACACAGCCTCGTCCTGGTCTAAAAATTCTCCAGCTAAATGCAAAGGAAAAAAGTCGAAATCGGATTTGCCGGGCAAAACTTCCGGCGGCTGGCCGATGAATTGGCAAAATGCCTGATTCAGCAAAATCCAGCGGTGTTGGCGGTCTTTGACGAACACCGGGTCCGGGATGCTGTCGATAATCTTGTTCAAAAATTGCCTGGATTCCGACAACACCTGTTCCGAACGCTGCCGATCCAGTTCCGCGGCGGCGCAGGGCGCAACCAGTTGCAGTATCGCCGTGATGGCTTCCACGCATTCAAAGGCTTTGTTGTCCATGACGGCGAGCAGGCCAATCACCTCGCCGGCAGTATTCCACAACGGCAACCCGGCATAACTGCTGATCTGCATGTCCGCCAGCATGATATCCTCCGGAAACGATTGCTGGACATTATCCGCATAACAGCACAGTTTACCCACCATCACGTTTTCGCAAGGGGTGCCCTTCAAACTGTATCGTACGTTGGGCAGGAGCCGGTTATTGCCGAAAAAGGCGAGGGTTTCAGCATCAGTAGGGGGGTCGCATAACCTGTCGATTATGACGTACTCCACATCCAGCATATTACCCAGATATTTTACCAGCGCGCTCAGGAACGCTTCGCCGTCCGCCTGCCGGCCACGCTGAGCAATAAAGCTCAAGGTTTGTTCAACTTGGCGGCTTTGGGTTAATTTAGCCATTAGGCAATCTTAGCATCAGAAAGCTGTAGCGGCTTGAGCCAAAGCCGTTTTAGAATCGGGTTGACGATTCCGGTCATCTGTTCCGGTATTTTTACAGTTCGTGTCCAAGTTGATGCGCCATTGTCAAAATCGTTTAACTAAAATCTACGGTTATCATTATAAATAAAATCATCTTAACGCATCACCGTAAAACAAAAGCCAAATCATCAAAGACACTTCTTAATATTTATTGAGCCAAAGTGTCAGAATTTTGATCGGTCTGAATTTGCCGGATTGAAGGCAAAAATTCCTATTCTCAAGTTGCAGTCTGGTAATTTCAGTAATGAATCCGGAAGTTTAATATTTTGAAATGACCGACTCTAACATAAGATTGTTTTAGCTCGCAATCGTTTAAAAGCTAAGAATATATTAAACAATCCGGTTTGGATATTTATTTGATTATTCGGCAAAATCACTGGTTTATTTTTGAAAATTAAATTAGGGCGTCACTTGTGAAGCGCAAAGTGCCGGCCCTTTCGCGTTTGTCGCCAAGGGAACAGAATATCAGGGAGAGGACCCCGTTCGTTTTGTCGAACTCCTTGCTGTGCAACAGAAAGGCCGATAGACTAATCGTCAGCCTAGGAGGCAATCAACCCATAGGGCGCAATAGGCGCTAGCCGTATTGCGCCGCATGTTGGCCTTCGAACATCCGGCGTATTACGCTTCGCTAATACGCCCTATGGCTCTGTATACGTTCTCGGACAGTCTCCTAGGAGGCTGTCCGAGAATAGAAATCAGCCCATAGGGCGCCGCAATAGGCGCTAGCCGTATTGCGCCGCATGTTGGCCTTCGAACATCCGGCGTATTACGCTTCGCTAATACGCCCTATGGCTCTGTATACGTTCTCGGACAGTCTCCTAGGAGGCTGTCCGAGAATAGAAATCAGCCCATAGGGCGCAATAGGCGCTAGCCGTATTGCGCCGCATGTTGGCCTTCGAACATCCGGCGTATTACGCTTCGCTAATACGCCCTATGGTTCTGTATACGTTCTCGGACAGTCTCCTAGGAGGCTGTCCGAGAATAGAAATCAGCCCATAGGGCGCAATAGGCGCTAGCCGTATTGCGCCGCATGTTGGCCTTCGAACATCCGGCGTATTACTCTTCGCTAATACGCCCTATGGCTCTGTATACGCTCTCGGACAGTCTCCTAGGAGCCTGTCCGAGAATAGAAATCAACCCATAGGGCGCAATAGGCGCTAGCCGTATTGCGCCGCATGTTGGCCTTCGATCATCCGGCGTATTACGCTTCGCTAATACGCCTATGGCTCTGTATACGCTCTCGGACAGTCTCCTAGGAGGCTGTCCGAGAATAGAAATCAGCCCATAGGGCGCAATAGGCGCTAGCCGTATTGCGCCGCATGTTGGCCTTCGAACATCCGGCGTATTACTCTTCGCTAATACGCCCTATGGCTCTGTATACGCTCTCGGACAGTCTCCTAGGAGCCTGTCCGAGAATAGAAATCAACCCATAGGGCGCAATAGGCGCTAGCCGTATTGCGCCGCATGTTGGCCTTCGATCATCCGGCGTATTACGCTTCGCTAATACGCCTATGGCTCTGTATACGCTCTCGGACAGTCTCCTAGGAGGCTGTCCGAGAATAGAAATCAGCCCATAGGGCGCAATAGGCGCTAGCCGTATTGCGCCGCATGTTGGCCTTCGAACATCCGGCGTATTACTCTTCGCTAATACGCCCTATGGCTCTGTATACGCTCTCGGACAGTCTCCTAGGAGCCTGTCCGAGAATAGAAATCAACCCATAGGGCGCAATAGGCGCTAGCCGTATTGCGCCGCATGTTGGCCTTCGATCATCCGGCGTATTACGCTTCGCTAATACGCCTATGGCTCTGTATACGCTCTCGGACAGTCTCCTAGGAGCCTGTCCGAGAATAGAAATCAGCCCATAGGGCGCAATAGGCGCTAGCCGTATTGCGCCGCATGTTGGCCTTCGAACATCCGGCGTATTACGCTTCGCTAATACGCCCTATGGCTCTGTATACGCTCTCGGAC
>CAVUMJ010000196.1:0-10846 GCA_963741375.1 uncultured Pseudomonadota bacterium | reverse complement strand
TAGCGCTTTTTTATTTTTAAAGCCAGCATGATTTCTTTAAGTTTTCTTAAATAGGTTTTTTCATTACTTAATAAAAAATTGCGTGCGACCTGCATCGTAATTGTACTGCCGCCCTGTCTTTTCTTACCTGTGGTGATCAGCAAGGCGCTAGCCCGAGTTAAGCCTTTGAAGTCAACGCCGATATGAGAATAAAAACGATCATCTTCAGCAGCAAGAAAAGCTTTAATTTGTTGTTGGGGGATTTTGTCTATAGACAAAGGCGTTCTACGTTTTTCGCCAAACTCGGCAATTAGCAGACCGTCTGCACTGTATATGTCCAAGGGTATTTGGTACTGAACATTTTTAAGTTGGGATATATCAGGTAATTCTTTATCCAGTTCAAGTAGAAAGAAATAGCAGGCAATACCAACAGTGCCTATAAAAATCAAAATAATAAAAGCAAGCCACTTAAAAAGTGTAGCTATTAAAGATTTCGGTTTAGGTTCTTTTTTGACGGGCACTTTAAAATATTATCGAAATGGATTTCAAAAAATGTTGCAAAAAATACCCCCTTTTAAAATTTGGAACAACACAAATTTTGAATTTAGGGCTGCAAGGCTATAAAAATTATAAAACCTAACTATACTTTCAAACCAGCTGGATTCAGCAAACATATCATAATGCTTTGCGATTCAATTTAGGTTTTTTCGATTCAGAAGGGTTCATTCATGAGCTGGTATAAAAAGAATCAGTCTGCGGTATTAGGCATCGACATTAGTACTGCGGCTGTAAAACTACTAGAGCTTAGTCGCGTTGGCCCTCGCTATAAGGTTGAGAGTTATTCCGTTGCACCTTTGCCTCAAGACGCTGTAGTAGATAAAAATATTACTAATGTTGAAATTATAGGTAATACGATAAAAACTGCCGTTAAACAATCAGGTACAAGAATCAAACAGGCTAGTGTAGCAGTAGCGGGTTCCTCAGTCATGACAAAAGTCATTTCAATGCCTGCATCTTTGTCTGATGCGGAAATGGAAGAGCAAATCATGGTAGAGGCCGATCAATATATTCCTTACTCGCTGGATGAAGTTAATCTGGACTTTGAAGTGCAAGGACCAACCAAAGCCAACCCGGGTATGGTGGATGTGCTATTAGCGGCTTCCAGGCGTGAAAATATTGAAGATAGAGTGGCGGCCCTAACTCATGCAGGTTTAAAAACTGTCATTGTGGACGTCGAAGCATTTGCCATGGAAAACGCCTTTACCTTACTTGCAGATCAATTATCGGATACGACAGAAAATAAAACTGTCGCTATTGCAGATATTGGGGCAACCATGACAACCTTAAATATTTTGCATGAAGGTAAAACGGTTTATACCCGTGAACAGGGGTTTGGCGGCAAACAGTTAACAGAAGAAATTCAACGCCGTTATGGCCTTTCCTATGAAGAAGCCGGTTTGGCAAAAAGACATGGCGGTTTACCGGATAATTACATAACGGATGTACTTGATCCTTTTAAAAAAGCCATGCTGCAACAAATTGCCAGATCTCTACAGTTTTTTGTTTCCTCTAGTGCAAATCGCGGCGTAGACGCCATGATTCTGGCTGGGGGATGTTCTTCCATACCTGGTTTGGACAAGCTGGTGGAAAGAGATTTGGGTATCCCGTCCTATATTGCCAATCCATTTATCAATATGGCGCTTTCAAGCCGAGTTAAACCTCAAAGTTTGAATAACGATACGCCGGCAATGATGATAGCTTGTGGCCTAGCCTTAAGGAGTTTTGATTAATGGCAAAAATTAATCTACTTCCCTGGCGTGAAGAACTTCGCAAGAAAAAGCAGCAGGATTTCATATCTGGCGTGGGTCTTGGCATTTTGCTGGTTTGTCTTTTGTTGATAGTCGTTTATATGTACATTGAAGGATTGAAGGAGTTTCAGGAAAGACGAAATAAAATGATACAGGATGAAATTACTATTCTGGATAAAAGAATTCAGGAAATAAAAGATATCGAAGAAAAGAAAAACAAATTATTAACTAAAATTGACGTTATTCAAAAACTGCAGGAAAGCCGTCCCGAGGTGGTTCATCTGTTTGATGAGCTGACCAAAATTACTCCTGATGGGGTCTATATCACAAAATTCACCCAGACAGGCACTTTATTGAGCATGGATGGAAAAGCTGAATCCAACGCTAGAGTATCTGCCTTTATGCGGACAATAGATAATTCGCCTTGGCTAAACAGCGCCGTATTAGGGGTGATTAAGGGGCAAGGGAAAAATAATCTTGAAATGAATGATTTTAGCTTGACGGCTAAACTTGGCAAAGCTGCTGAAAAACCCAAGGCAGGGGCTAAATAATGAATTTATCAGAAATCAATTGGGATTTAAATACCGCCGGAAACTGGCCCACTCCCATCAAAATAATTGCTATCTCGATAGTTTCAATTTTATTCGCCATGGCTGCAATTTATTTAATCACATTACCGCAATTAGATGAATTGGATGCCTTGCAAAAAAAAGAGCTTGATTTGAAGGCTTCTTTTGAAACTAAGCAGAAGAAAGCCATAAATCTTGATGATTATCGTGCTCAGCTGGAGCAAATAGAAGCTTCCCTGGGAGAAATGCTCAAACAAATGCCTACCAAGGCTGAAGTCGCAAATCTTCTTGTTGATATTTCCCAGACTGGTTTAGCAAGCGGTTTGGAATTTAAATTATTTCAGCCCGGCCCGGAAGTGCGTAAGGATTTCTATTCTGAATTGCCTATTAATATTCAGGTGATAGGTAAATATGAAGAGTTAGGACTATTTGTCAGTGGTTTGGCCTCATTGCCAAGAATTGTCACCGTTCATGATGTCAGTATGGCGCCATTGAGTAAGGACAACGGTAATCGAATGACCATGTCGGCAATTATTAAGACCTATAACGAAAGCGGACCGGAAATGAATAATCAATCCACAAAGAAAAAGAGGGAGAAATGATTAATCCCATGTCTTTGATTATTAAGTCCCTATTATTTTTTATTTTGGTTTTATGCTCTGCTTGCAGCAATGACGATGTTAGTGATCTTAATAAATACATCAAGGAAGTTAAATTAAGACCAAAAGGCAATATCGAACCCATACCTGAAATAAAGGCAGTAGAACCATTCGTTTTTAAACCCAACGGATTACGTGATCCTTTCAAGCTCACGGAAAAGAATAACGAAGATACTAATATTGATGTGTCAGGACTTAATGGTGTTAGACCTGACACAGAAAGAAGAAAAGAAGAATTGGAAGCCTATTCTCTTGATACGCTAAGAATGGTTGGCACTTTGACCAATCATCAAGGTTTGTGGGGGTTGGTCAAAGCAAAAGATGGCACTATTCATAGGGTTCAAGTTGGAAACCACATGGGACAAAATTACGGCAAAATCATTCGCATTCTTGATGACAAAATTGAATTGGTGGAGATTGTGCCTGACACTAAGCCAGGTGTTTGGCGGGAACAGCAAGCCTCAATTGCACTGGCTGAGTAAATATGAAAGGGTTTAAAAAATGAATACAAAGCAAAATATCAAACAAATGAAGATTTTCGGGTTGTTCAGTAGTCGATGGGCCTGGATTTTTGTCTTTTTATCCATTCACTTCTGTCCAGTGCTGGCAGATGATCCGGCTATTGATAATTTAGAGTTTTCTGCGCTCAGCGGTAATCAAGTTCAATTACAGATTGAAATGAACTCTCCGGTTACTGAACCAAAAATATTTCAAACCGATAATCCTTCAAGAATTGCGCTGGATTTTGATGGTGTTAAAAGTAATCTTGCTAAAAAAAGTTTTCCCATTAATCAGGGTCCTGCCGGCACTGTTTATGTAGTGGAAGCGTCAGGAAGAACTCGCGTCATTATTAATTTAAGCCAGAAAGCGCCTTACGAAACTAAAATTGAAGGCAATAAATTCTATGTGCTTCTCAAGTCTGCAAATTCTTCAATTTCTTCAAGCAATATGGCGCCGCTGCTTAGCCAACCTCCCAAGGATTCAGCGATAAGCAAACTTTTACCGGAACAAAGTATTAAAAGTTTGGACTTTAGACGCGGCCCAAATGGCGAAGGAAGACTTTTAGTGGGATTATCTGCAGCAAATTCAGTAATCGACGCCAAGCAAACCGGTGAAAAAGTCAGTATAAACTTCATGAATACCCGTTTGCCCGAGTCTTTAGCTAAAAGTATAGATGTTTCAGATTTTGCAACACCAGTGAGTAAATTCGATGCCAGCTCCCGTGGCGATAGCGTCAATATTTCTGTGACGCCTAACAACAGCAACTATGAATATTCTTCATATCAAACGGATAATTTATTGACTATTGAATTTAGACCTTTAACCGCTGCTGAAAAAGAAGATTTAAGAAAGGAGACTTATTCAGGGGACAAACTTTCCCTTAATTTTCAAGATATCGAAATTCGTTCGGTATTGCAGATTCTTGCCGATTTTACCAATTTGAATATTATTGCCTCAGATTCTGTGGCCGGTAATGTCACTTTACGTCTTAATGATGTGCCTTGGGATCAGGCTTTAGAATTGATTTTAAAGTCAAAAGGCCTGGATAAAAGACAAAATGGCAATGTTATTATGGTAGCCCCAGTTGCCGAAATAATGAAAATTGAACAAGAGGCGCTTGATTCCCAAAAAGTTTATGCACAGCTTGAGCCTTTAAAAACCGAATATATTCAAATCAACTATGCCAAAGCCAGTGAAATTTGCGGTGTGATCATGGGTTTTGGAAATAACAATCAAGGCGGCACATCCGGCGGTTCAGGCAGTAGCGGTTCCAGTGGAAGTTCAGGCAGTTCAAGCTCAGGCGGTGGATGCGGAGCGAGTAGTTCCAGCAATCAAAGCAACGCAAACGCCAGTTCGGCTACAGGTGGCGGCTCTTTAACGCATGGAGCCGGCGGTAACACCTTAAGATTGTTATCGCCAAGAGGTACAGCCATTATTGACGCCAGAACCAATACTTTGGTAGTGAAAGATACTGCTAAAGCTTTGGAAGAGGTGCGTAAGGTTGTGAAGCTACTGGATATACCGATCAGACAAGTTTTGATTGAAACTCGAATTGTGATTGCTAACACCAATTTTGCCAGACAATTAGGTGTCAACTTTGGCGTGAATACCCAGCAAGCCAATGCTGCTCAGAACGCCGGAACATACCCTGGCTTGCAGGAATTGGGTTATGCCATGCAGACTACTGCTGCGGTTGCTAGCGGCGGGGTCTCAACACTTGGTATGACCCTGGCAGCCGGTGCTGATCATATTTTAGAATTGCAACTTCAAGCACTGCAGTCTGAAGATAAAGGGGAAGTCATTTCAAATCCCAGAGTCATGACTACTGACCGGGTTAAAGCTACTATTCTCCAAGGGGTGCAAATTCCTTATACATCACAAACGGCCAATACCATAAATACCAATTTTAAAGACGCAGTTTTGGAATTGGATGTCACTCCCCAAATTACTCCAGGCGGCAGTGTGATCATGGATCTGGCAATTAATGATGATTCTCAAGGTCAAATCATTACGACCGGGGGACAGCAAAATGTCGCGATTAATAAAAAAGGCCTAACTGCCAAAGTACAGGTAGAAGATGGAGAGACCCTGGTATTAGGTGGGGTATATCAATCAGTTTATGATAATCAATCTTACAGCATACCCTGGTTTGGCGAATTACCGGGAATTGGTTGGTTGTTCAGATATAATTCGAAAACCGATAATAAGCAGGAGTTACTGATTTTCGTTACGCCTAAAATTGTGAAAAACTCATTGAGAGTCAGGTAGTATCAAAATAGCGGTTAACCTGGTAGAAAAGACTTTTTTTAAGATTTGGCAAATGATTAGAAAATTAATAGATTGAAAACCTAAAGCTTGCAAATCGAAAAAATCTCGCTGATTCATTTCAATCGCACCAATGTTTAGCTTGCCTAGGAGGCTGTCCGAGAATAGAAACCGTAGCAAGGGAAAGCCATTTTGAGTCGGATTGTTTGCGCAATTAAGGCGTAATAGGTTGCGCTAATGAACGAAAATGGGTGGAAAATCTGTCCAAAAGGGCTTTTTCGCATTAGGTTTTCTATTCTCTGACAGCCCCCTAGTAAAAGGCCAGGTTTTTTTAAAAGTCAGGCTATGCTATAGTCAGAGTTTTAAACGGCAATGCTAGAAAGGTTTGTCTTGCCTGACTAATCAAAATTATGAGAATAATTAATTTTCTAATATCAATTTTTCTACTGTTACTCTTACAGGCCTGTGGCCAAAGCGGCCCTTTGTACCTGCCGGATAGTAAACCTCCAGTCTACGTTCCATCAAAATAAACATGGATTACTTTGAATATCGGCAAAACAAACTGTTTGCCGAACAATTAGCTATTGACGAATTAGCTGCTAAATACGGCACCCCCTGTTACATTTATTCGCGCGCCACCTTAGAGCGGCATTGGCAAGCATTTGATCAGGCTTTTGCCAGCCATCCGCATTTGATTTGCTATGCCGTTAAAGCAAATTCCAATCTTGCCATTCTCAACTTGTTGGCGCGTTTGGGTTCCGGATTTGATATTGTTTCAATTGGTGAGTTACAACGGGTTTTAATCGCGGGTGGAAAACCGGAAAAAATCGTTTTTTCCGGAGTGGGTAAGCGTGAAGATGAAATTCTGGCGGCATTAAAAATCGGTATTCGCTGTTTTAATGTCGAAGTCAGCAGCGAACTTGATCGTATCAATGACTTGGCTGGGAAATTGGGGGTTATCGCTGCGGTTTCCTTTCGGGTAAACCCTGATGTGGACGCCAAAACCCATCCTTATATCTCAACAGGCTTGAAAGAAAACAAGTTCGGCATTGATATCGGCTCAGCTTTAAATGAATATCGTCGAGCTGCGGAATTGGCAAATATTAAAGTGGTTGGAATTGATTGTCACATTGGTTCACAGCTTGTGGAATCAACCCCATTTTTAGATGCGCTGGACCGGGTTCTGGAATTGCTGGAAAACCTGCTTAACGAAGGTATCAATATCGAACATATCGATCTGGGCGGCGGCTTGGGAATTTGTTATCGGGATGAACAACCACCGCAACCAGCTGAATATATTAAAGCTATTTTGCATAGGCTTTCCGGCAGAAATTTTGAAATATTATTGGAACCTGGCCGTGCTATCGTCGGAAATGCAGGTGTGTTGGTCACTAAAGTTGAATACTTAAAACCAACAGAATTTAAAAATTTTGCCATTGTTGATGCAGCAATGAACGATTTGCTAAGACCTGCCTTATACAAAGCTTGGCAGAACATTATTCCGGTAAATCAAGCTAGCGGCGCCAAATTGCTGAATTGGGATATTGTCGGGCCAGTGTGCGAAACAGGCGATTTTTTAGGTAAAGAACGTGCATTAAAATTAACGGAAGGCGATTTGTTGGCTGTGCGTTCCGCAGGCGCTTATGGTTTTTCTATGAGCTCCAATTACAATTCAAGACCGCGTGTTGCCGAAATCATGGTCGATGGCGATCAGGCATTTTTGATCAGAGCCCGGGAAACCTTGGAGCAATTATGGTCAGGCGAACAATTACTGTCTTAACATTTTGATTAATCAATTAAATGAATTTAGTAATGGCGCTGATATCAAGCTGTTAACCATTACAAAAAGATTTGCCGGATCATGCTCGCGATTTGATCTATCTGGCAGTAAGCTAAAATATTGGCAAGATCGAGGTCAACCGGCTTTATTGGCTGGCTTGGCTGAAAATGTAACCAAAGGCAAATAAATTAATGAACAACGAGCAACCGACAATTAGCGAAGAACAAGTTAACGCCTATTTAAGGGAACATCCTGAGTTTTTCCAGCATCATCTGGATTTGTTGGAAAAAATGCATATTCCGCATCCAAGCGGCAATGCAATTTCTCTGATTTCCAAACAACTCGAAATCTTTAGAACCAAACATCAGCAACAAGAAAATCAGTTAACTGCCTTGATTGATATTGCCAGAGATAATGATGCCTCTTTTAATAGAATGCATGAATTGACTCTGGCAATGCTGGAGTCCAATACTTTGGAGGATGCCGTTGCAAATTTAAATACGGTTTTGTCTGAATGCTTTAATACTGACTTCGTGGCGCTTAAAATTATTAAAAACCAAATCAATCCGCCTATAAGCAAACTGTTTGTTGATCCTGAAGATAACAACTTAAAAAGTTTTGCCAACGAATTAACCAGCAAAAAACCTAAATGCGGACGGCCAACTTTGCCTCAAGCCAAGTTTTTATTTGGAGAGGCGGCAAACGAAGTTAGATCCGCAGCCATTATTCCCATGGTATTTGCCGGTTTGGAAGGGCTGGTAGCCATTGGCAGCCGTGATGAATCGCGTTTCCATTACAGTATGGGGAGTCTGTTTCTCACCCAGATGAGTGAAATAATCGGAACACGATTTATTTCGCTTTTGAAAAACTTGGACTAATATGCATAGCGATGCCCTTAACGCATTGCAAGTCTTTCTTGAATATTTACGCGCGGAAAAACGTGTAGCATCAAACACCTTGCTCAGTTATCAACGGGATTTATTACGATTGCAAGAATATTGCACTGGACAAAAAATTCCGAATTGGCAGCAATTACAAATTAGCGAAATTCGTCAATATTTAGCTGTTCGCTACAAATCAGGCTTAAGTGGAAAAACCATTGAACGCGAACTTGCAGCTTTCCGCAGTTTTTATCGGTTTTTGCGGAAGAAAAAACTGGTTGATAACGACCCATTGCAAGATATCCGCGCCCCAAAATCCACAAAAAAACTGCCAAAGGTTCTGGATGTAGACCAAATCACTGGAATGCTGGATTCCAAGCCCGACTCGATACTGGAAATACGCGATCTGGCAATGTTTGAACTGTTTTACTCGTCCGGTCTCAGACTTAGCGAATTAGTCATGCTGGATCTTCGTGACATCAGTTATTTTGATGGCTTCATTCGTGTACGTTACGGTAAAGGTAACAAGGAAAGACAAGTACCGATAGGAAAAAAAGCGTTGGAAGCGATTAAAAACTGGTTAAAACATAGACCGGATACCGGTTCACAGGCTTTATTCACTTCTGTAAAGGGAACCAGACTAGTTCAGCGTAGCGTGCAGTTGCGGCTGGAAAAATGGAGCAGCAAAAATCTTTTACCGGAACGAATTCATCCGCATATGCTGAGACACTCATTTGCCAGCCATCTACTGGAATCAAGTCAGGATATCAGAGCAGTGCAGGAACTACTTGGCCATAGTAATATCAGCACCACGCAAATATACACCCATCTGGATTTCCAGTCTCTGGCGAATATTTACGACAAGGCTCATCCCCGTTCGAGGAAAAAATCTGATTCACCCGAGGATTAGACGTCATTGCAATCCGTCATCCTATTTTTTAGGTTTATTATCTAGATTAATAGCTTTGCTGATTGATTAAGAATTAAGTTTCTGTTTCCAGACATCAATATTTGCTTGCAAGAGTAATTGCTGAACAAACTGACAGGCTTGTTGCAAATTTGCCGTTGCCTGTTTACTCAATGCCTCCCCTAATTCAAAATTTAAGCCTTGAATGCTTAACAGAAAGCTGGCTGGCGGCAAATTATTGGTGATAGATTGATAGACTGATAAAACTGCCGCCGGACTCATGGCGTGCGTCGAATAGCTATGATCCTTTGCGGTCTTTATTTCGGCAAAATCGAAAGCGGCGCCGCAATTCATGGAAGCATCTATAAATAACACTAACTCACGGTCTTGCAGGTCCAATGCATGTTCGATCTGCAATTGAAAATCGGTAATTAGCTCAATATTGGTTATATTCAATTCTCGCTGAATAAAATCCAGAGTCAGAGGCCCAAGGCTATCATCACCGCGGCTAGGATTGCCATAGCCGATTACCAGAACAGGTTTACTCATTTATCCAACTTTATCAAATCTACTGAGTCATGCATTAAACCATAAGTATTGACTATTAATCTTCCCAGAAAATTCTTGCACTCAAATACTTCAAAAATTCGTCAGCCTGAATTTTCGCCGGGAAGTTTCGGGAGAGTTTGATCAGCATAAATGTTGATCCAAGGCAAACAGAGATGTATCTAAGGCATCTTCTGACGGAGTACCACATGCCAAAATCCGGTAGCCCAACAAAATACAATCATGCAAGAATTTTTGGGAAGATTAATAATTATCCGATAACATATAAATAACTAAAACTTTTCCTAATTCATATCTACTATTGATATATTTAATTTAAAATTATTCAACATACCTAGTTTGCATTGCCAATATCCAGAAAATTAAAAAATAGTCAATGTATAAAATATTATACTTAGAATTGCTGCCCACCTATTTTTACTAGCAGCAACTTTATAAAAAACACGATAATATTCTCTAGCTATTGATTCTTTCCAAATATTTACATTTTCTTCTGTTAGGAATATATTTTGAAGACTCTCTGGCAAATGCTGTTCAATGTATTTTAACATTGAATTCGCTTCGTTTTCGGAAACACTATCTTTAATCCAAGTTGACTCTGTTTGAATGTATTTTTTATAACTATAATCTTTTACAGGATCATCTGCAAAAATTTTGAAGACAAGTTGAGCTAAAGAAACAAAAATACTGAATACCCATACAGTTGCATCCTGGGCTAATGTATAATAATTTTTAAATTGGATCGACTTGATGCAACTACTCATAATGGGCGAATCATGGGCACAGTTAAGGGTGCTGATATACTATGCACCCGACGATAAATTAAGCTTTAACGAAATGGATAAATCTGTTTTGGGGATTTAATGAAAGAAAGCAATAATTTACTAATCGATCTGCTTGACTACATCGAACAAGTCGAAAAGCTCAATC
>CAVUMJ010000195.1:0-18542 GCA_963741375.1 uncultured Pseudomonadota bacterium | reverse complement strand
ATACACCAACGGGAGTGACATTTCAAATAAAATGGAGTGATGAATAAATATGCAGCAACTACAAACGGTCAAAGACTTTTCAATACATGCCGCAGAACAATTTCTGAGAACTGCAGTTTTTATTGACGACAGGATTTATAACAACAAGACAAAAGCTGTCGAACCGGTAACTACTCAGAGAAAAAGCCGTAAAACTGCTACAGGAAATGGGAATGACAAAAATAATGCTCAGTTATTAGCTTCACCTGAAGAAATAGATGAAAATCAAGATTTCCCCTCACAACAATTAGTCAATAGCTTTGCTAATAAACAAATCGTTTGTTCTTTATATCAACCCGGAAAAGGTACAACTTTTTCTTTAGATTCTCATATTTATAAACTCAGTTTAGCTTCCGATATAGTTATTATTGATTGGGATCTTGGTGGCAACCCAGGAGAAAAAGCCTTAGAGTTAATTTCTTGTCTCATTCATGAAAGTGTTGAAACTAAGCCGGAGCAATTAAGATTAATTCTGGTGTACACGAGTGAACCCAATCTTGATAACATCGCAAATGAGGTCTTTGCTAAATTAACAGAAATTAACAAGGAAAATATAGAACCTCAAAAAGAAGATGAAGGATTGTCCATGCACTCATCGAATTCGAGAGTTGTTATTCTGGGTAAACCAGGTAGTCGTATTCCAAAATTTAAATCACACGAAGTATCTGAAAAAAATTTAGCGGAAAGATCAATTGAAGAGTTTTCGAAACTTGCCTCCGGGTTGCTTCAAGGAACTGTATTGTTAGGTTTAGCAAAGATAAGGGAAAACAGCAGAAAAATTCTTACCAAATTTGATAAATCACTTGATCCTGCTTTTCTAGTTCATAGAGCAATGTCACTGCCTCACGAAGAGGCGTGTGAACATGTGCATCCTCTTCTAGTTGCTGAAATTCAATCTATTTTAGAAGACTGTTTATCCGGGCAAATTATTTCTAACAATGTGATTCAAAATTGGGTTTCCGAAAATTGGAATCCATCGGATATAGCCCGTCAATTATTTAGTGAAAACCAAAATCCCAAAGAGTTTATTGAATATTTCTGTCTTAATGGTGAAGAAATTAGAGATAAATATCAATCTTTTGATTTTGTAAAAAAGATAACTAACAAGAAAGGTGGCTGGAAAAGCAATAGTGAAGGAGATAAAGAATATCTTCGTAAATTAGCAGATTTAATCGATATAAATTCAGAATCTAAATCAAGCCATAAACTTGCACTGTTAATGAGTCACCGTACCTCTTATGGTAATCTTGAAAAATCATTAACGCTTGGTACCATTATTCGTAAGGGCAGTTTAGATGATCCTGAATATCTTCTATGTTTGCTCCCATCATGTGACACTGTCAGACTATCTAAAAGCCGCCGTTTTGTTTTTTGTCTGCTTGAAGTCATGAATAAAGATAATTCAACTAAAAATAAAGCAAATTATATTGTTAAAGATGAAAATAAGTTCATTGAGCTTTTGTATACACCAAAATCATATAATTGCATTACTCTTCAATTTGAGCCGGATTCAAAAGAAAAAAAAGTTATGGCCGTAAAGGACAAAAATAATAATTTAATTATTAATTGCGAGAATGGCGAACGATTTAAATGGATAGCACAACTTAAACCCGACCATGCTCAGAGGGCGGCCGAACAGTTTGCCCGTGATCTTTCCCGTATTGGTTTAACTGAATCGGAATGGTTGCGATTAATGTCAAAATAAAGTTTTTTCTTTATTATTAATGGATGTATTGACTCCCGAACAACGCCAACGGTGCATGAAGTCGATTCCCGGTAAAAACACTAAACCGGAATTAATGGTCAGGAAATTATTATTTAATATGGGTTACCGATACCGCCTGCATTATTCTAATCTCCCCGGCAAACCGGATTTAGTCTTTCCTGGAAAAAGAAAAGTTATCTTCATTCATGGTTGTTTTTGGCATAGGCATGATTGTAAGAAAGGTCAATCCTTGCCAAACAAGAACATGGATTTTTGGAGGAAAAAACTCTCAGACAATGAAAATAGAGATTCTAGAAATATTAGTGATCTTAACAAATTAGGCTGGGAAGTTTTAATTATTTGGGAATGCCAAATTAAGAACATACAAGTGTTACTTGACAGTTTACGTTCATACCTCAAACCCAATTAGTAATTGTCATCCATGCCTGTTGTGCCATTCCAAAAAATTTCGGCATGATGATTATAGTGAGCGGGGTTCAACGGCTCTATTTCAGCTAATTTTTCGGCTCTGTTCTCCATCATCCTTTTATTATTGGCAACAGGTCGGCGGGTTTGCAAATGAAGAGTGGATTGAATGATAGTGACTTGTATAGCGCAATGCACTATCCAGCCGACGGCCTTACCTCTAATTGAAGGTAGCTCAATGGAATACGCAACGAATCTTGTTGCATATTATCGACTAACTTCACTTCCATCCACTGCATACAGTTTCTTTCCTTGAATAACAGCTCTCCATATATCCAAATAAACAGATGCGTAAACAAGTCGAATGTCGAAACTTGACAAATAGCAGTACGAATGCGGTATTTAAATAAAAACCCATCAACCTTCCCCTGTTAAAACCCCAGCCGCCTGCAAATCAGCATGATATGAAGACCTAACCAACGGCGCACTGGCTACCTGTTGAAATCCGGCTTTTTTTGCAACTTCCGCATAATAATGGAATTGATCGGGGTGGACGTATTCCTTAACTGCCAGATGATCTTTGCTGGGTTGAAGATATTGGCCCAGGGTCAACATATTGCAACCGTGGGCGATCAGGTCGCGCATGACTTGTATCACTTCGGTTTCGGTTTCGCCTATGCCCAGCATTAATCCGGATTTAACGGGGATTTCCGGTAGCAGCTGCTTATGGCGCTTAAGTAATTCTAGTGAACTTTGGTAGTCTGCACCGGGTCTGGCTTGCGGATATAATCTGGGTACTGTTTCCAGATTATGATTAAAGACATCGCAAGGTTGCTGGCGCAGATTTTCCAGCGCCGTGTCCAGTCTGCCCCGAAAATCCGGCACCAGGATTTCGATTTTGCATTCCGGGGTTTCCCGGCGGATAGCCCTGATGCAAGCCGCGAAATGATTAGCGCCTCCGTCTCTAAGATCATCTCTGTCGACGGAAGTGATGACGACATATTTCAGCCGCATGGCGGCTATAGTTTTAGCCAGATTGATGGGCTCCTGGCTATCCAACGGCAGTGGTTTGCCGTGGGCGACATCGCAAAAAGGGCAGCGTCTGGTGCATAAATCGCCCATAATCATGAAAGTGGCAGTGCCGTGACTAAAGCATTCACTGAGATTCGGGCAGGCAGCCTCTTCGCAGACGGTATGCAGATGGTTGTCCCTGAGAGCCTGTTTAAGCTGATTGACCTGGCCGGAAACAGGCAGCTTGATGCGTATCCAGTCGGGTTTGCGCAACAAGTTTTCCGGTTTTTCAACTTTTATCGGAATTTTGGATAATTTCTCAAAATTGCGTTGATGAGTTATGGGAGATGATCGGGAAGGGGCGTCCGGTTTCATAATTCGATATGATTGATAATGTGGTGGACTACTGGCACAGCCAATTCGTAAGTTCCGACGTTTACCCCAAGCTCGGATAAATTTGTCATGACCATTCCAGGATATCCGCAGGGATTAATGTTTTGAAACGGTGCAAGATCCATATTGTTGTTGATGCTTAATCCATGATAAGTACAGCCGTGTTTGATTCTAAGACCAAGTGAAGCAATTTTCTTATCTTCAACAAATACGCCCGGAGCATTAGGTTTGGTTTGAGCTTTGACGCCGTATTGCCGCAAAGTGGCTAACACCGAATTTTCCAAAATATTGACAATTTGCCGGGGGCTTAAGTTTAAACGTTTGATATTCAATAATAGATAAATAACCAGTTGTCCGGGGCCATGATAGGTAATTTGTCCGCCTCTGTCGCTGTAGACAATCGGGATGGATGTGGCCGGTTTTAACAAATGTTCAGGTTTAGCGTTCAAGCCGAAAGTGTAAACCGGCGGATGTTCAGTAATCCAGATTTCATCGGAGCTAAAGGCGTTTCTTTCATTAGTGAATACTTGCATGTTCCGCCAGATTTCGACATAGTCCTGCATGCCTAAAATGCGAGGGATGGCGGTCACGCTCATTTTTATAATGCCATTAAAACATCCGGGCTGGCAGTCAGGCCCTGATAGATGGCATCCAGCTGTTCGCGGCTAGTCGCCTCAATCACCACTGTGACAGCAGTGTAATTGCCGGCCCGGCTTGGTCTGCTGGTGACTGCGCCTTCTCTGATATCGCTGACGTGACGTCTAATAATTTCAATGACAATGGCATCGAAATTGCCGGAGTTTTTGCCCATTACTTTGATAGGAAACAGGCATGGAAACTCTAATAGCGACTCGGTTTCACTCATAACAATGACTTTTTATACGCTTGTAAAAGTTGATCCATTTTGCTCCATAAAGGCCCTGGTTTACCATCAGAGACCTTTACACCATCTATTTCCACCACCGCCAGGATTTCGCGAGTAGAGCTGGCTACCCAAACCTCGCTGGCTGATTGTAATGCTTCAAGGGCGATAATGTCTTCTTTAAAAGGAATTTGGTTTGTTTCCGCTAATTCCAGAATGACATCACGGGTAATCCCTGCCAATATTTCATTGGTTTGCGGAGGAGTGATCAGTTCTCCATCTATCACCACAAACAAATTACTGGCAGCGCCTTCAATCACGTAGCCGTTTTTAACCAAAATGGCTTCGGTGCAACCACGATCCAGAGCTTCCTGCCGCAACAATATATTCGCCAGCAGAGTGATGGCCTTGATATTACAAAGCTGCCAGCGGGTGTCTTCGATAGTGATGGCTTTGATGCCGCTAAATTTTCCGGCAAAGGGCAAAATGTCTGAACACATGGCAAAAACGGTTGGATTGGCATGCTCAGGAAAACCATGATCCCGTTTGGGGGCATAGCCGCGGGTTATCTGCAAATAAATGGATTGATCCTTATCACCTTCAAGTAAATTGTTAAAAATTTCTTGCCATTTTGCCAAATTGTAATCGACTGATAGACGAATGCCATTAAGGCTGTTATTAAGACGATGAATATGATCTTCCAGCCTGAATAAATGTCCGGAATAGGCAGGGATGACCTCATATACGCCATCACCAAACAAAAACCCCCGGTCTAGTACTGAAACTTTAGCTTCAGCCAATGGCAGATACTCGCCGTTTAAATATACTTTATCCATTTATTTCTCCAATAAACCTAGAACCGCGTCATATAAACGCCGAAAAATACCGCCCTCAGCAATACTTTCGGATGCGATTAACGGCTTGTTCAAAATTGCTTCTCCGGCTAGGGTGATGTTTAGAGTACCGACAGTATCGCCTTTATTGACAGGTGCGATAATGACCTTGTCGATAAGCGTTTCAGCTTTTAATTCACTAAAGTGTTTACGCGGCGCAGTAACGTATAGGTCTTCTCCAATAGTTACAGGCAGTTTGGATGTGACGCCTTTTCTGACTCGAGCTTCTCCAAGCGGAGCGTTTGCCTCGTACAGACGATGGGTTTCAAAGAAACGGAAGCCGTAATTCAATAAAGACTGGCTTTCATTAGAACGCGCATTAGGACTGGCAGTGCCCATGACTACGGAAATCAGCCGCATATCCTCTTTTTTGGCGGAGGCTACCATGCAGTATCCGGCTTCCTCGGTGTAACCTGTTTTCACGCCATCTACCGATTCATCTCTCCAAAGCAATTGGTTGCGATTTTGTTGGGTAATATTGTTGTAGGTAAACTCCTTTTGGGAATCCCAGCGATAATATTCAGGAAATTCTTTGATCAATGCCTGAGCAAGCGTAGCTAAGTCGCGAGCAGTACTATAATGGTTTGGGGTCGGCAGCCCCATGCTGTTCTCGAAATGACTGTTTGTCATGCCTAGTCTGGCCGCCTGTTCATTCATCATGGTGGCAAAAGTTTGTTCGCTACCGGCAACATGTTCAGCCAACGCTACACTGGCATCGTTACCGGATTGAATGATAACGCCTTGAAGCAACTCTTCTACCGTTACTTGTTTATTAACTTCAATAAACATTTTAGATCCGCCGGTGTGCCAGGCGTTTTGACTGACGGTGACTTTCTCGTTTAAAGTCAAATGTCCTGCTTTTAATTCCCGGTAGACTACGTAGACCGTCATGATTTTGGTCAGACTGGCCGGAGCCACACGTTTGTCTGCGTCTTTTTCCGCCAAAACCCTGCCACTATTGAAGTCCGTTAATATATAGCTGGATGCCGCCACAGTGGGCGCCGCCGGAGTAAAAACCGTATTTGCCGCTTGCAAAGACTGTGCGGCAAAGACTAAAAAAAACCAGATAATCAGGCTGTATATCGAGTGGGAAGATAAAATCATGATGGCAAATCGAAAGTCATTCTGAGATGACATTGTAACACTTATATTCTCTGCCAAGAAAAACAGAGATGACCTGAGTGTTAGTTAACAAATAATATGGGTTAATCCTGTTAGATTTTCTATGGTTTTTCCTGAATTAAGCAGATAAATTTTACCGCCGGAATGTTTGAGCCTATACTTTTAAATATAAGATGGTATGGAGCGAGAGGGTGTTTGTAGAAAATCGAAGTAGAAAAAGATTTAATCCTGATGGTCTTGTTGCACATATTGTGATTGATCCGGAAACCGGCAGTGAAATTGTTTTTGATGGTCACGTTATCGATATGAGTTATAGTGGAATCAAAATCAAGCTTAAAGAACCGATTAGCCGATTGGTCGAACAAGCTGAATTGAACATTACTTTACAACTTCCCGAGTCCGGAGTAACGGTGTCAATCCGGGGAAAAATAAAACACATTCCTAGTCCCGGCCAGTATGGATTGCAATATACTGATCATTGTGATGAAAGTGATTTGGATGATCTGATGTTTGAATGTGTGAAATACGCATCCATAACTGGTGATGATTAAATTTGGGAAATCGGGTTTAATTAATGATAAATTTTATTAAATGGCTTAAAAAAGCTATCCAATTACTCAATGGAGATATTGAGTACGAGAGATATCTTCAACATTTTTTACAGCATCATCAAGGATTGCCGCTTAGCCGCAAGGCTTTTTTTGCAGAGAAAACAAAACGCAAATGGAATGGCGTTAAGCGTTGTTGTTGAGTGTTCCTGGTGTTTTAAGAAATTAAACGAAAACTCCCAAATGAATTAAGGCTGAAAAATTCCACCGTGCCTATCTGTTTACATCATTTATTATCGAATAGCTTTAATAAATCGCCGGATGCAATTGCGATTTGTTGTAAAGATAATACTTATAGCTACAGGCAACTTTTTGAATTGGTTTCGCAACAAAGTCTGGCGCTGCAGGCTCTTAAATTAAAGCCGCAACAACGTGTCGGCATTTATTTGCCTAAACAGATCGAAACTGTCAGTAGTTTTTTGGCGGTTTCTCAAGCTGGCGGTATCTTTGTTCCTATTAACCCTGTTCTCAAGCCTTTACAGGTTAACCATATTCTTTGTGATTGTAACGTCAATATTCTAATCACTTCCACGAGTCGTTTAATTAGTCTTCAGGAATCGCTAGCAGATTGTGCCGATTTGCAAACCATTATCTTGGTCGATACGGATAGTTGTGAATTTCATGTCAATAATTTGCAAATTTTAGGTTGGAGCGAATTTGTCAGTTATGCTCGCGGTAAATTTCATTCTATTTCTAGTCTGTTGGAAACCGACGTAGCTACCATACTTTATACATCGGGTAGCACAGGGAAACCAAAAGGCGTAGTTCTATCCCATAGAAATATGGTTGCCGGAGCTGAAAGTGTTGTGGAATATTTGGAAATCAGCAGTCATGATCGTTTACTGGCTGTTTTGCCATTTAGTTTTGATTACGGTTTAAATCAGCTCATTACTACATTAATGGCAGGAGCAAGTTGTGTGTTAATGGATTATTTGTTGCCGCAAGATGTGATCCGGGCGCTAGGCCATTACCGTATCACTGGTCTGGCGGCCGTTCCTTCGCTTTGGATTCAACTGGCGGATTTAACTTGGCCTGAGTCGATTGATACCCATTTAAGGTATATGACAAATTCCGGTGGCTCCATGCCCATACCGGTGTTGCAAAAGTTAAGATCAAAGGCCCCGAAAAGCCGTATTTTCTTGATGTACGGTTTGACGGAAGCTTTTCGTTCCACCTATTTATCGCCTGATCAGCTGGATATTCGCCCAAACTCTTTAGGTAAAGCCATTCCTAACGCTGAGTTGATGGTGGTAAAAGAGGATGGGGGGCTGTGTAAGCCGCATGAGCCGGGAGAATTAGTGCATAGAGGGCCTTTAGTCAGTTTAGGGTATTGGAATGATCCACTTAAAACTGCCGAAAGATTCAAACCTGTTCCTTCACAATTGTCCGGCCTGACTTTTACTGAAATTGCCGTTTGGTCTGGTGACACTGTGACAACTGATGAAGAAGGTTACTTATACTTTATAGGCCGTCAGGACGATTTGATTAAAACTTCAGGTTATCGGGTCAGCCCGGCCGAAGTTGAGGAAGTTATTTACTCGTCAGGTTTGGTTAAAGAAACCGTGGCAATTGGCGTTCCGCATTCCCAGTTGGGGCAGGCTATCCTGATAGTTGTCAGTTTGGATGAAAATGTTAGTTTAAATCCACAATCCCTTCTGGATCATTGCAAATTACTTTTACCAAATTACATGATCCCGGCCGAAATTAAAGTTATGAGTGAGTTGCCTCGTAATCCTAATGGAAAAATCGACAGGAAATTACTTTCACAAATGTTTGCCAGTGTCTTTGAAACTTAATCAATTTTCGGAAACGCATTTATCAACCGGCAAATTTGCGGTTGAAAACGGACAATTGGTGTTTGGCAATATGCCATTGCAGCAATTAGCCAAAAGAGTTGGGCAAACGCCATTTTATGCCTATGAACGGCAGTTGCTGACTAACCGTATTAAACAATTACGGTTACAAATGCCTAACGATTTAAAAATTTATTATGCCTTAAAAGCTAATCCGATGCCAGCTTTGGTTCAGCACATGGCGACCCTGGTTGATGGGTTTGATGTGGCGTCTGCAAATGAAATGAAAGTGGCGCTGGATACCGGGATGCTTGCAAATGCCATCAGTTTTGCAGGGCCCGGAAAAAGGCCGCTGGAACATCAGCAGGCGATTGCCGCCGGAGTCACGATCAATGTCGAATCAGTGCATGAACTTGACAGAATTGTTGAGCAATCCACCAATTTAGGCTTGAAAGCCAAGGTTGCCTTACGAATTAACCCGGCTTTTGAGTTAAAGTCTTCAGGCATGAAAATGGGGGGAGGGGCCAAACAATTTGGAATTGACGAAGAATTAATTCCCGAGGCTATGATTAGAGTTAAAAATTTTGATTTGGATTTTCAAGGTTTTCATATTTTTGCCGGATCGCAAATTTTAAAGGCGGAAGTCTTGATAGAAGCACAGCAAAAAACCCTGCAACTGGCAATAGAGTTAGCTGAAAAATGTGTTTTGCCTATTAAAAAGTTGAATATAGGCGGTGGATTCGGCATACCTTATTTTCCAAATGAACAGCCATTGGCTGCAGAGCAAGTAGGTGAAGCCTTGGCGGAGGAAATGGAAGTTGTTAAGAAGCGATTGCCTGGAGCGGAAATTATCATTGAACTTGGGCGATATCTGGTTGGAGAAGCCGGTATTTATGTCACGGGAATTCTTGATCGCAAAGAGTCGCGAGGCCAAATTTTTCTGGTGACGGATGGTGGCTTAAATCACCATTTGGCTTTATCAGGAAATTTCGGTCAAATTCTTAGAAAAAATTATCCGGTGACTATTGGTAATAAATTAAATGTCTTGGAGAAAGAAGTTGTCAATATTGTCGGACCTTTGTGTACGCCTCTGGATACTTTGGCCGACAAAATGCTTCTGCCTAAAGCGGAGATTGGCGATCTGGTAGTCGTTTTTCAATCCGGAGCATATGGTTATACGGCAAGTCCCGGGAAATTTCTTAATCATCCGGATGCTGTTGAGGTTTTGGTTTAACCGGAAACGGCTATTGTTTTAAAACGTTGAGCCATTGCATAGTCCATTTCTCAACTTGATGTGTCCAGACTGCGGTGGAAAAAGTGTGGTCAGCTTCGACCAGATCGTGGCGGGTTACTTGCGGGTGATTGAGTAAAACTTGCCATTCAGTGTCATTTTTTACGGTTTCTTTGAATTCCGCTGCAGTGAAATCATGGCCGCTGAGGATTAATAAAACCGGGCGGCGGAATTGTTTTAGGCTCTCTCGCAGTCTGACAGGTAATGGTAGTTGGTGATTAGTAAGAGTTGACTGTAAATTAGGAGAAATTGAGGCGAATTGCTTCAACTTTTTGAATAAATCCAGTAATGATTTTCTGTAATTAAAATTGAAATGTAAAACCTTTTGCCAAAAGTCCGCCGAAAATACCCGTTGCAAATAATAATGCTTGAGCATGATTTTGGCGGCGCCCTGTTGGGTGTGCAGCCAAGGGTTTAAAAGCGCCAAGCCTTTAACTCTAGGGTCTTGATTGGCATAAAACAAGGATGCGGATGCCGCGTCGCATAATCCCCATAGCGCTACGCCTTTTAATGCTGGAAGGGTTGCAAAAAAACAATCTATTGCTGCTCGAATGTCATCATCTATCTGTTCAAATGACTGTGTTATACCTTCAGAATCACCCATTCCGCGCACATCGAAACGCATAATGGCGAAGTTTTGATCGGACAAAAATCTGGCTAATAATAGAAATTGTCTATGGCTGCCAACGCGATATTGCGATCCCCCCACCACTATTAATAAGCCAATGTCATTTAATTGGTTTGAATGATGAATCATGCCGAGTAGTTGTTGTCCGTGGCAATGGAAAACAACAGGAGTTTCCTTAGTGGTTTTTTCAGGCATGATCTTTATTCCAGCCTTCCAGTTTGGTATTGCTGAGCTTTATCAACAAGGGCGCATCACTGATTTCAACGCTGTTCCAGAATAAACTCCCAACTACTCTGGTAAATGATACGCTGACATTTTTCTGCAGATTGTCAAGCAACCGGCTGGTGAAGGCCGAGACGGATTGTTCTTCGTTTAAGACGATTTCAAATATGGCAATTTCTTTAACGGATTTGATTTCCAGTTGGTCGGCATGCATGGACAATAAAGGTCTAATTAGGTTTGGATTGAGCTTATATCCTGAAATTTCAAGCGTTTGCCCATCAAGTATTTGTTGTTTGAGTTCGGAAGTGTTTGGTTGCAATGTTTTTTTATCAATTTCAAGTAAGGCGGAAGTTATGCGTAAACGTAAAAATTGATTGATAAAACTTTCTCCGTTTATGACTGGTTGCCAGCAGAGAATGTGTTCTATTTGGTTTTGATAACGGTTAGCAAAATCCAAAGCCAGCAATGCGCCAATTCTTAATCCCCATAAATCAATTTTCCTGATATTTTGGTCTTGAAGCCAATGAATGGCGGTTTCAATGTTTTTTAGCCAAATCTCCCAAGTGGCTTCGGAGAAGTCGCCGGAACTTTCTCCAGTGCCAAATAAGTCTAAGACTAATACCAGATACCCCCGGTCGGCAAAGTTTTGCGATTGCAGTCTAACCATGCGCCTGGATTTATTCATTTCTTCAGCAAAGGCCGGAATGTGAATGATGGCCCGGCGTGTTACGGATTGCTCCGGAGAAAATAAAATGCAGAAAAGCTTCCCAAGCTGGTCAGGGATAAAAAATGGCTGCATATGCTTACTCAAGCTTAGTTTCAATAAATCTAAGTAACGAACCAACTGTTTCAAAAACAGTAGCATCTATTTCTTCGTCTTCAACTATGAAACCAAAACTATCCTCCATTGCGGTAATGAGTGAAACGACCGCAAACGAGTCAAATTGTGGAATGCTGCCAAGTAATGGCGTTTCTACATTAATTGGCATGTGCTCTTCATCAATTTGTAAGCTGCTATATAGAATTAATTTTATTTGATTCAGACGATCCATATAAGTAAGGTGTTATTTTTATAATTTAATCAAAAATTGCGAAAGTTTTATGTTTACATCGTCATCCGCCCTTCCTGAATAATGTCTGGCAGGCTCCAAGAATGAATATTTAGTATTTTTTTAAATATCAATAGCTCAACTCCTTCTATTAACATTATAGCGTTGCTAACCGGATTACGGCTGATCTGTTCTTCTGAAACCATTAAAAAGAAGAAATAAATATGGTGATTCGGGTTTGCATCCTGTTTAATTTGAATGAGATTGGAAAAACCGGAACTTTGTAGATGATGAACAGATGTTAGAGGCGTTAAAACTCTATTTTTTCAGGAGCGACACGTAAAACTTCATCGATAGTCGTCAGGCCGGCGGCAACTTTCTCCGCTCCACTTAGGCGTAAAGGCCTCATGCCTTCTTTTATGGCTTGTTTAAATAATAACGAGGAATCACAATTATTGACGATAAGTTTTTGTAATGATGGGGAGTTCTCGAAAATTTCGTAAATACCTATTCTGCCTGAAAAACCTGTATTCCGGCATTCTTTGCAGCCAACTGCCTGGTAAAGCTGTTTTGGCGGCGGGATGCTGAAGGGCTCCACTAAAGATTGCCATTGCCGGGGTTCCGAAGGTACGGCAGCTTTACAATTTTGGCACAAAACCCTAATCAAGCGTTGCGCCATAATACCAATAATGGTTTGTTGAATTAAATAATCAGGTATGCCCAGATTTAATAGACGATTGACAGCAGAAGGGGCATTGTTGGTGTGTAAGGTTGATATGACCAAATGTCCGGTTAAAGAAGCCTGCACAGCCATTTCAGCCGCTTCAAAGTCTCGAATTTCTCCAACCATGATGATATCAGGGTCTTGCCGTAATAAAGTACGGATACCGCTCGCAAAATCCAGACCGATATTGGTTTGAACTTGCATTTGATTAAAGCTTGGCTCGATTTGTTCTATTGGGTCTTCTACAGTGCAAAGATTAATTTCCGGGGTAGCCAGTTTTTTCAAAGTGGAGTACAAGGTAGTGGTTTTGCCGGAACCGGTGGGCCCGGTAACCAGAATAATACCGTGACTTCTCCCCGTCATGCGTTGCCAAATGCTTAACTCCTGTTTATTAAAACCAAGTTGCTGATAATCGCGGAGCAGTACTTCAGGGTCAAAAATACGCATGACCAGCTTTTCTCCGAATGCAGTGGGCATGGTTGACAAACGCAGCTCTATCTCTTTGTTCTGGGCATTTTGGGTTTTGATGCGGCCATCCTGCGGCAAACGCTTTTCGGCGATATTCATGCGGCCGAGTATTTTCATACGGCTGAGTACTGCGCTCATGATTGGCATAGGCAATTGATAAACAGTATGTAAAATGCCGTCTATGCGAAAGCGCACGTTACCTTGTATCCTGCGAGGCTCAATATGAATGTCGCTGGCGCGTTGATCAAAAGCATATTGCAGCAGCCAATTCACAAGGTTGACGACATGTTGATTATTGGCATCCAGATCTGAAGTTTTACTGAGCTCTATCAGTTGTTCAAAGTTTTGTCCGGCATTGCGGTTTTCATTGGCTGTATGTAGGCCGGCGCCTTTAAGTGATTTGGAAAAGTTATAAAATTCTTCGATATAGCGTTTTATTTCATCGGGATTCGAAAAAACGCAACGGATTTTACCTTTGTGCATTTTACCCAAATCAACTTGCCAGGAACGCAGGAAAGGTTCTGCTGTGGCAACTACTACTTCATCTTCAGTAATGGAAATCGGCAAGATATTGTAATTGCTGGTGTAGGCTTTACTGAACAAGGCAGTCACAGTAGCGACATCAATTTTTAACGGATCAAAATAGTAATATGGGATGTCCAGTTTCTTTGCGAGCCATTGCGTCAAGTCTTCTTGTGTTAGCAGCTTGCCAAGCAATTGCATGTCGGATATTTCGCACTCGCCAAGCAGCTTTAAAGGATGTTTGTTTTTATTGACAGTTGCTGAAGCATATTGCCTGCATTTATCAAAATCAGCCTTGGAAAGAATGCCGTCAGCGTGAAGCCAGGCAATTATTTGATTAATGTCCAGTTTCTTATCTTCTGATTTGGATTCTTCTCGCATAAATTTTGATGTGTATAACGGATAATTTTAAACAGTCTAGCCCTTAATACTGATAACATCTACGTTTAGGACATTAATTGAAAACGGGTTGATCGTTTAAGTACCACTTAAGTTAAATAATATAGTGTGTTATCAAATAGCTAATTTCAATTTGCAATTGTTTTTGGAAATCTAACAGATTTATGTTGACTAAACAGCTGAAAACATCAAAATTAATAGCATAGTCAGCCTGGGAGCCAAGATGTTTTTCATATCAGCTAGTTTATGGACCCTACGATTAATAAATATTTGTCTTGCTCTGAGTTTATGGTGGGTAACCAGCGCTTTTGGGCAAACCTCAGATAACGCTCATCAGTCTTCTTTATTAAAAACTAATAGTAATCCCACACCTATAGAACAAACATTGGTTCCGGAGAGTGTTTATGCACAGCAATTGGTCTCCGTGTTGAATTTGGCGCAGGATACCGACGAGGAAAAATCGGAAAGGCTATTAAGCAGTTTAGGGATAGAGCCAAAAAACGGCTGGATTTCAGAATATCCTGTTACGCCTGCCGTACTTGGGGAAGTGGATAAGGGGATTGCCAATGCAAGTGAGCAAGGCCTGATAAAAATGCCTAAGAGTCAGGCTCTCAAAATGACAGGCGAACTAAAAAGTAAACTTGGCTTGGATGTGAGTCCGGGTTCGGACTCTAATAATGTACCTCCGGTCAGCAAAACTCAATTACCGTCTGTTGTTAAAATTTATAGTTATACTGATGCAAAAGGCACGAAAAATTTTACTGATAATTTTGATTCCATACCGCCTGAGTATCAGGCTCAGGCAAAAGTAGTCAGCCAATATACCCCTTCACAAGTTACCGGCCCCGCCGGTGGGCAGACTTCAGGTTTTATTCCTCCGAATGCGGTAATTGGAGACCCCAGCGCTATTAATGGCTATTATCAAACTCAAGGACCACCGGTAGTCACCTATTATGCTCCGCCGGCAGCATATTCTTATCTTTATTCCTGGGTGCCATATCCTTTTTGGTCTACAGGTTACTATTTTCCAGGTTACTTTGTGCTGAATGATTTCCAGCGCAGAGTGCATTTTAATAATAATCCGTATTTTGTCAGTCATCATGCAGGGCCGGTTCGCGCTGGTTCCCAGAATTTTAACGGAGGCAGTCAGAATAATTGGTATGGCGATGCTGATTCCAGAGCCGGAGCAAGAAATATAGTCGGGCTGCATCAAAATCATCCGGTCAATACCAATACCGCGAATATTCCGCAGTCTCCGCAATTCAACCAACGGTTTTCGTCAGGAATCAACAATCAGGATGGGCGTTTAAATCAGCCAAGACAAGAAAGAATACAGCGTCAGGAAGCAGGTATCAATAGAGCGCCTATTTTTCAGCCAAATCAGGAAGTGCATGGTTTTGTGTTTCAAGAGCCGCATCAAGCGGAAATAGGGGGGATGCGTCATGAGGGTGGTTTTGGCGGACATCCCGGAGGTGGGGGCCGAGGAGAAGGGCGCCGATAATTCTGTAATGACATCTTTTGACTAATATCCCCACCATTTTTTAAAGCCTAAAAATCTATGAGAAATTGCGGGGCTTAAGTTAAGTTTCGTCCTGACAACCAAAATGATAGTGATAATCAGCCATTGATCTAATGATCACTTCATGAGCCTCTTCCCGGCCATAGACATGGGTAATTTCGCACAAATTGGTTTCGTGAGGCAGATGCTTATAGGTTAAAAAGTAATGTTTTAGCCGGTTGATATAAGACTCCGGACAATCACTAACATCTCGCCATTGCCGGTAAAACTCATCTCCTTTCATGACGGCGATAATTTTATCATCTGCCTCGCCGCCATCCAGCAAACGGAATCCGCCAATTGGTACAGCCTGCAACAAGATGTCGCCGTGCGTGACGCTACGCTCACTCAGTACACAGATATCAAGAGGATCGCCGTCACCATTAACGACGGTCTTACCTGACATTAATTGAGCGTATTCAGCAACTCTTTCTGCGCAATAAGTACGAGGAATAAAACCGTAAAGCGTTGGAATCATGTTTGAAAATTTTTGTGGTCTGTCAATTTTTAAATAACCACTAGCTTTGTCAATTTCGTATTTCACGGTATCGGAAGGCACAATTTCAATAAACGCAGTGACGATTTCAGGTGCGGAATCGCCCGGATGAATGCCGTGCCAAGGATGAGCTTTATGTAGAATATTCATGTAATAAAAAGTATAAAAGGCCTTAAGGTTGTTTTGGAAATTAAAAACCAAGTAGGAGTATGCAAATCATTGCAAGATTGGATATTGGGCATCTACCGGCTAACCGAAAAGTGTTTAACGGAATTGAAAGTCAACATGAATCATTGGATTCGCTAAGGGGGACGTATAAATATATCTGAATCCATACTGACTCAGCCACAAATTGATGGGCTGCATCGCATTTAGCTTAATCTACTCCTAGTTATCCCTGATAGGTTGATGTGCCAAACTGATCAAAAAAGCAATTAAAAAATAATTAGGCAACAAGGTGAAGTTACAAGCTATTTGTTTGGCATTCCTGTTCAGACCGCTCAAAACAAAATTATTCATGCATGGGTTGTCCCGGTAATGTCAGATTTGGAGGCCGGTTTAAAACTAATAGATCATCAAGATTCGGTAATGTCTAGACTGGAAGCCGGAACTTACTGTACATTTTAACATCAAGCAGCGCAGATAGTGAATGTTTGCTATTTATTATCTTAGAAGCCGCAGTTGGCGGATATTGCAGGGGCAAATATCTGTCCAACTGCGGCTTCTAAGATTATCTAAAGTTTTAAAAATTAATATGCCAAGATACAACAAGACTTGAAAACTCCGGTGCTGCCGCCAATTAATGGTTTTAATCAACCATATTAACTAAGCCGCAGTAAAATAATTGCAATTAAGCCAACCAAATATACTCAGCATGTTGAATTTAGTAGACAAAAGCCTTTTAACAAACGTATCCGCTATCGCTATCATTTTTTTGGGCTATATTAGTCCGTTTTTTCCTGAAACATTAAAAACAATCGGTTTTTTTGCCTTTTCAGGAGCGCTTACAAATTGGTTGGCGATTCATATGTTGTTCGAGAAAGTGCCTTATTTATATGGATCCGGGGTCATCCCTCAACATTTTGAAGCGTTCAAAGTGTCCATCAAAAATATTATGATGCAGCATTTTTTTACAATTGAAAATATTGAACTTTTCATCGAAAAAGAGGAGCAACAAGGAGGCAAGGTCTTAAATATCGGGCTAATTTTGGATGCAATAGATTATGAAAAAATATATTCAGGTCTAGTTTCTTCAATTATGGATTCCTCATTCGGGGGAATGATGCAAATGATGGGTGGAGAAGAAGCTTTGTTACCTATTAAACAGCATTTTATCGATAATATGCAGTCAACACTTCAGGAAATGGTTGATTCAGAGCGTTTTAAACTGGCTTTGAAACAAGGAATTAATTCGCACAAAATTGGTGAGGACTTGGCTGTCAAAATTGAAACAGTCATCGATAGCCGTTTGAATGAGTTAACACCGCAAATAGTCAAAGAAATGGTGCAAACAATCATCAAGCAACACCTCGGTTGGCTTGTGGTTTGGGGCGGAGTATGCGGCGGGTTGTTAGGCGCAGTATTTGCTGTTTTTTAAAGATTTTGCGGTTCCGATTTCAAGCAAACCAAATGCCCTTAATAATATCCGCTACTGTCGTCATGATGTATAACCTTGTTTCGTCCGGTTTCTTTTGCCTGATAGAGAGCTTTGTCGGCTCTGCTGATAATGCTTTCCATATCATCACCGGATTGAAGGTTGGCAATGCCAATGGATAGGGTGATCACGCCCAAAGGTTGACTGGTGTCTTTTCGCTTCAATCGACTTGATTCCATGGTGTTGCGAATATTTTCAGAAATTTCCAAGGCTCTGGCCTTGGAAGTTTTAGGCATAATTATGGCCATTTCTTCCCCGCCGTAACGCGCAACAAAATGGTGGTCATCAGCATGTTTTTTCATAATGGAAGCCACAAACTTGATAACATTGTCGCCAATAGTGTGGCCATAGGTGTCATTAACCCGTTTAAAATGATCTATATCCAAAATCGTTAAACAGGTATCAGGCTGAGGTTGTTCAATAATTTCCGCCAAGGTCTGGTCAAAAGCGCGACGATTTAATAAGCCGGTTAAACCGTCTGTAGCCGCCACTTGCCTGACTTGCTGCAGTTCCATGCGGAGCGCATCCATTTCCTGATGAGCTTCGTTCAATTTGGCTTGCATGGTCTGACTGGTTTCAACAAGGGATTTTGTTTCTTGAATGATTTCCTGCAATATGTTGTTGATCAGAGGCGTTTCTGAAAGCGACTCTAAAATAGCGGTTTTTTTCTGGAAGCTGT
>CAVUMJ010000194.1:0-8618 GCA_963741375.1 uncultured Pseudomonadota bacterium | reverse complement strand
AATTGACAAACTAATCCATTACAAATTTTACATGAAATGTCAAACAATTGATAAATAAGCAAAAAAATGTTGATCAAATTTTATACAATCTAAGTTAAAGCCAATAAAACATGGCGTTTTAGATGTGTAATTCTGTTTAATCCACAAAGTTATCCACAACTATTGTGATTAACTTGTAATTTTCCCGACACAATATAGAGTTAAGCGAAAAACACTAGAATCATAATCAAAACTTGCTGATAAGCATCACTATAAATGCGATCAGATTTGTTAGAATAGCAATTTGCACCATTACATTGCGGTCTGTTTGATAGCCTTAAACTTTAGAAAATCGTCACTATTCAGCGTAGATGGGTAGAGCGGCAGCGACTTGAAAAGCACGCAGTGAAACCCATCAATTAAGCTTGCTGCCGTTTGATACAAACTATCGTATCTGATGAAAATCATATTTTTGTTAACACCATGCATTGAAACTTTTTTAATTTTTTATTTTTAGCCATTATTTGAAATGAACAACGATTATGATCAAAACAATGACGAACTAGATGATGATTCGGTAGAGTATTACGCGATACGCCCCAATAAAACCCTGCTTAAAAAGGAAATTGCTGAAATACTCGCTATGGCTGAAGAGATTTGTGAACTGTCGGCCAGTCAAATCACCGAATTCGAATTACCCGAAAACATTGAAAACGCCATATTCGATGCTGCCAAATTGGGCCACAATTCCGCCAGAAAGCGGTTATTGAAATACATTACCGCCCAGCTTAGAGAAATTGAACTGGAACCGGTTAAAGAGAAATTAGCGCGCTTAAAAAATCGAAGCGCTCACGCCACCAGAGAACATCACCAAGCAGAAAATTGGCGCGACCTATTGCTCGCCGACCCGGACGGCCATCAACTAACCCGCTTGATTGGCGAATTTCCGGATGCCGATAGCCAGCATATCAGACAATTGCAACGCAACGCCCTAAAAGAAGCCAAAGAGAACAAGCCGCCTAAGTCAGCACGGCAACTATACAAATATCTGAAAGAGCTTGTTTCCGTACAGGAATGATTAAAACCAGCTGGTGGGTATGTGGGTATAATCTTTTGTACCCACCCCCAATTTTTGAATCGCTCTGACAAATAAAGCTGAATTTCCACCCTTTAACCCAAACGGTCAATCATACCTTCAACCTGTTTTGCAAAGGCTTTCAAGTCACCCTTTTTGACGGTTGCCCGAGGAATGACGATGGCTGCATCTATATCAACATAGATGTAGACATATTCTTTATGTCTTTCAACCCGTAACATTTCCTTCCAAGGGGTTTTATGCTTGCCGCCAGGGGCTTTTTCCTGAAGAAATTCAGGCTCAATCACCAGATTATGCACGCCAAACATGGCTTTTTTTTCCGCTTCGGTATACTGGTTGAAAAACTGCCGGCGCATATCCATTTTCATAATATAAGGCGAAGCAATGCCCCATGCTAAGGCTAATATAGCAATATAGGCGGTCGTCGTCATATCCACATAATAAATATAATAAAACAGCCCTACCCCCAGCATCACCCCAGGTACAAACAAACGATTTTGGCGAATTTTTTTTTGCAACTCCAGATTATTGGATAATCTTTGTTCATTGAAGTGGAGTAAATCCTCTTCGCGAAATTCATATTCTAGCTCTAACATAATTTACTCGGTTATGGGGTTAATGCATTTTGATTTTGGCGTGAGTGCTACGGCGAAACAAATTTGATAACGTTAACATGGCGGTACGGAAATAGCCATGAATGGCAATTTGATGCATTTTATAGAGCGACAGATAAACCATATAGGCTATAAAACCTCCGACACTAACCGTACCCATCAAACTACCCATCAAACTGCCCACCGTACTGTATTTGCCCAAGGACACCAAAGAACCATAATCACGATAGACAAACACCACCGGCGGTTTATCATTCAGACGGTTAATAATGGTTTTTGCCAAGGCGGATGCCTGTTGGTGAGCGGCTTGAGCACGAGGCGGCACATTACCTGTATGGCCTGTCCACAGACAAGCTGCACAATCGCCTATGGCAAATATATTGTCGTCACTGGTTTTCAAAGTTTGGTCAACAATTAATTGATTGATCTGATTAACTTCCAAGCCATCCAGATTCCTCATCCAGTCCGGAGCTTTGATGCCTGCCGCCCAAACTTTTAAATCCGCCTCAAATTGCTCACCATCATGGGTATGGACAGCCGTTTCCGTCACGTCAACCACCCTGCGGCCCAGTTTCAAATTGATGCCCAGTTTTATCAATTGTTGCCTGGTTGCTTCAGATAATCTTGGCGGCAAAGCCGGCAGTAATTGGGTTGCCGCTTCTATAATAGTAATAGTGACTTTATCCGAGTCTTCCAAGCCATAGGTTGCCAAAAGCTTGGTCACTTCATGCAATTCCGCCGATAGTTCCACGCCAGTGGCGCCGGCGCCAACAATCACAATAGACAAAGGTTTGTCTTTCAGACTATTTTGCCCGGCATAGGATTTGATGTAATAGGTTTCCACCAATTGTTTTTGAAACCGAAACGCCTGGGTAGTCGTGTCGATAAACATGCAGTATTGGTCAACGCCCTTGATGCCAAAAGTATTGCTGACACTGCCCACTGCCATGACCAAAGTATCGTATTTAAAGGTGCGGCGCGGAATTAACTCCACACCTTGATCGTTTAGGGTAGGACTAACGTAAACTTCCATTTCTGAACGGTTCAGGCCTTCCATCCGGCCTAAGCGAAAACTGAAATGATTGCGATGAGCCTGGGCCAAATATTCAATTTCCTCTGCTTCCGCCAACGTCCCGGAAGCAACTTCATGCAAAAGCGGCTTCCAAATATGGGTTGAAGTGGCGTCAAGCAGAATCACTTCAGCCACACCGATCTTGCCCAAAGCCCGTCCTAGATGAGTCGCCAGTTCCAAACCAGCGGCGCCACCGCCGACAATCAGAATTTTATGTTTATTATTAGACATTCTTCTTGCTCTCCCCAAGGTCAGAAAAAACTTTTAAACCAAGTATGCTGCTAAAATCCTATCCTTAAAATCTCCATTAGCCTTGCATTATAACCAATCACGCTAAAACTGCCTGCTTTTGACTGATTCCAGATTTTGACCGGCCGCTGATTTTAATAGCCACTCCTGCAACTAAAAATTGGCTTACCGTCAGGATTCCTTCGTAAATTACGTTCAAATGCCCTGGCTAGCCCATCCTTACACGAATCCTTACTACAGGCGATTTGAGAGAGGAAGGGGAAAATAGCATCAGTTTGTAGGATGTGCCGACGCAAAGAGACGCATCATTCGGGAAATATGACGTCAGCTTCAACATAACAACATCACTCCCTTATTTTTTTCAAAGCCCGACTAACCGTCATGTAATGTACATTAAAATGTCTTGCTACTTCAGCCATGGTGTAGGCGCCGGACAAATATGCCTTAGCCATAGCTTCATCTCTACTAGCATAATTACTTTGATAATCAGATAGGGGTAACGTAATTGACCGCTTATGCGCTTTTGAAACTTCTGAAAATTTTTCGGATTGATCAACATCCTGCCGATGCAAACTAATAAAATTATCGCTACCCAGAAATAGCTGGTTTT
Source organism: uncultured Pseudomonadota bacterium (assembly GCA_963741375.1). Lineage (GTDB taxonomy): Bacteria > Pseudomonadota > Gammaproteobacteria > Methylococcales > Methylomonadaceae > Methylomonas. The sequence goes on along the minus strand of CAVUMJ010000194.1, from coordinate 4,998 downwards.
TAACTTGGGCTTTTGGATCGGCCAAGCCTTTGCCTTGCCAAACAAACTGCCGAAAAGAGGCGATGGCTTTTGTTCTATCTGTACCGAATTGACTTAAAGTCCAATCAACATCCAGCCATGGCTTTACTGCTTCAAGATTGCTCATGGCCCGATAACTACTCCATGCCCAATCTTCCGGCAAATCCACCATTTTGGCGCGAACCGGATTTAAAACAACATAACGGCTTAATTCCAAAAGATAACTTTCTTTCTGGACAATGATCGCTTTGTACCGCCCTTGAAATAAATGCCCGCTTTCTTTATAACGATTGTTGAATTTTTGGGTATACAAACCATTTAGTTGCCGCATACCCCGAGACAAATTTCCATCTATGGTTTCCGCCAGCAAATGATAATGATTTGTCATTTGGCAATATCCGTGGATTACCCAATTAGAACACTCACAAACTTCACCTAAAATCTTTAGCCATTGCCGCCTATCTTCATCATCGCGATAAATCGCCTCGCGACGATCTCCCCGCGAAGTAATATGATAAAGCGCATTTGGAAATTCTATTCTTAAAGGTCTTGCCATGAAAATAGTTTAACATAAATTACAGAAATGTTGTAATGTTAGACCTGACCCTTATGTTGCTTCTTATGTTGCTTAAGTAACTTCAGGAATATGTATCATATTTTAATTTTAAATCTGCATCAGTCATTTTTTGAAATCTTCGTTGCGCCGATAATGTTTCAAGCCTATCTCTGCTATAAATGATTTTCACATTAGATTCATATTTTTTTATACGCATGGCTTTTGTTCTAGCGCTAAGATTAGCTCTTTTGTTCATTCGATTACTTCGTCTTAAACTTGTCATATTGTATTAAATATATATGCTGGATTGGAATCATTTCCTTCTTTATATTCAGGCCCACTGGCTTGTAAATTTAAAGTAGATATTTTTCCGACCGAATCCCAAATTTTGCTTTCTTTCAATCGAAAATAGGTAAGAATCGGATCATTACCGTATCCATCAAATATCAAACCAAGAGGTACATATCTTTGTGTTTTGACGTATCTTTCCAAAGCACGTCTACAAGACTCAATTCTATTTAAGCAAACTAATGTCAAATGCACGCTATAACCTTGTGACTTCAACAAGATATTTAAATCATTTAGGGCATCCATATTGTGACCTATTTTGGGGATAACCATATTGATTCCCCTTGAAACACAATACTCAAATAGGCAAGGCTCATTTTCATAAGTATCATTCGGTAGTCCAAATGTAACAAGCGTAGATTCTTCATGCAAAATTGAAGCTCCATGCTCTTGTTTATATTCGGGAAACTTACGTTTTGCATAGTCAGAGTCAACAATATATGCTCCAAAGTGGTTCGAAATCAATGAGGCAACATGAGATTTACCAGATGCAGGTAAACCCGTAATGACATAAGCTTGTTTTTCAAACCTAATGGAACATTTTGGTTTTGCTCCTCCTAATCCGAACGTGATATCTTCATCATTGTCAAGACGTTCCATATCGACTAATTCTTTAAAGATATCTAATCTCAATCTAACCCTATCCTTTTCTTGGCTAAAGTCAGGATGACGATTAGTCTCAGACTCAATCGTAGGCTTTAGACTTGTACACTCCAATAGCATCTCAGCTTTGCAAACACGCTGAGAATGATCACCAGCATCCTTTTTAATACCTAAAACTCTGGTTAAGAATCTATGTGCTAGTTCATTGGTATTTAAAGGCCTTGCAAAATTAATACTCATCTTAAACTAAATTTTTTCTATAAAAAGATAAATCTATCAATAAATTCAAGTTTAAAATGGCAATCACCTAGCTACAGCTAGAATTAATTTAATAGATATACAATCTATATTGAATTACTGAGTATAACAATATAATCATAGCTACTAATTGTAGCTGTTAATTTATAAAAATAAAACCAGAAAAAGTCTATTTTTCTGCAAGAATCTAAAATTTATCAAAGAATGTCATTGTAATTTACACATTCAACCGCTTCAAGCTTTGTCAAAGCTGACGTCTTATTCAAAAAACAGTTTAACATAAATCCCAGAAATGTTGGAATGTTAGAACTGACCCTATTTACTTTGCTATTTACTTTGGACCCTATTTACTTTGTAAAGATTATCGACATTTTGTTAAGCCGGATTTAGCGAATAAAACAGGAAATTTCTAAGAAAGCACACTAGCTGCTCACCTGATGATTTCACGAGTGTGTGTCCCTATTCGGCATGCGATTGATTGCCTTTTTATTCTTAATAAACAAGGAGAAAAAGGCCGGACGGGAAAGGATGGCGCGAATCAATTTATAACGCATTGATTTAAAAAATTATATCCTTAAGTAAGTACCATTCCGGCCAGACAGCCCCCCTTTATTTTCTTTATTTTTTTCTCTCGTATCATATGCGTTCATGGTGTATATAAGAATCAAAAGCGCATCACAATATGGAGACCAAACAATGACAAGACAAAGCATTTCTTTTACTGCACCAAACGACAAGTGGTTAAATTCATTAATTGAAAGCGAAGAATACAACAGCAAAAGCGAAATCATAAATGACCTAATACGCAGGGCGCGAGCACATCAAGATGAAATAGAAATGATTCGCGCCAGGTTGATTAAGTCAGAAAATAGCGGATTTATTAACCAGACTGCCGAAGAGATTAGAGCGGAATTTAAGGAGGAATTGAGGCGGAATGGGGAATTATAAATTAACGGAAGGCGCAAAGGCTGATTTACTGCGTATATATAGGTATGGTGTTAAAGAATTCGGGGAAGCCCAGGCAGACTTAATATTATGATGTATTAAATAGGCATTTTGAGCAAATAGCAGAAAATCCAAATTATATCAGGCCGTAGACCGTATCCGAAAAGGATATAGGCGTAGCGTCTGTGGGGTTGATAGCATTTTTTATCGTGTGGCAGACGATGTTATAGAAATAATCAGCATATTAAGTCGTCAGGATTTTGATAATTCACTTTGATTTCAGAATTTCCCCAGTCTGTCAAAATTCTATTATTCCGTCACCACCGGAATTTTACCTATTTTCATCTGCCAGAGTTTAGGCGCGCTATGGTGAATGGATTCTCCGCGGCTATCGACCGCCACTGTGACAGGCATATCTTCAACAACAAATTCGTAAATGGCCTCCATACCCAATTCCGCAAATGCCAGTACTCTAGCCTGTTTAATGGCTTTTGAAACCAGATAAGCGGCGCCGCCCACTGCAATCAAATACACCGCTTGATGCTTTTTGATAGAATCAATTGCCGCGGTGCCGCGTTCCGCCTTGCCTATCATACCCAGCAAACCGGTTTTCTCCAGCAAGGCATCCGTAAAACTATCCATACGGGTAGCGGTGGTCGGTCCGGCCGGCCCCACCACTTCATCTGCAACTGCGTCAACAGGCCCAACGTAGTAGATGAATTTATTGGTCAAATCGACCGGCAAGTCCTTACCGTTTGCTAAAAGTGCCGTAAGACGCTGGTGAGCCTGATCTCTGCCGGTAAGCAATGTGCCGCTCAGTAACAATGTCTCTCCAGGCCGCCAGTCTGCAACATCCTGTTTGCACAGCCCATCAATATTTACCCTGCGAGCATTTCCGGCTGATTGGGTAATCACCGGCCAATCAGCTAGTTTAGGCGGTGCAAACAAAGCCGGGCCGGAGCCATCCAACACAAAATGTATATGCCGGGTTGCCGCACAATTTGGAATCATCGCCACAGGCTTGTTTGCGGCATGAGTTGGATAATCCAGAATCTTGACATCCAGTACGGTAGTTAATCCGCCAAGTCCCTGGGCGCCGATACCTAAGGCATTGACTTTCTCAAAAAGCTCCAGCCGCAATTCTTCCAAAGCGTTTTTAGGTCCTGCTGCAAGCAAGTCCTGAATATCTATGCTTTCCATACAAGCCTGTTTAGCCAGAATCATGGCTTTTTCAGCCGTGCCGCCTATGCCTATGCCTAATATCCCCGGCGGACACCAACCCGCCCCCATAGTCGGTACAGTTTTCATGACCCAGTCGACAATGCTGTCTGCCGGATTTAGCATGACAAACTTCGACTTTGCTTCCGATCCCCCGCCTTTCGCCGCCACATTCACTTCCAGCTTATCTCCTGCAACGACTTCCATATGAATCACAGCCGGGGTGTTGTCCTTGGTATTTATCCGCTTTCCGGCAGGATCGGCAAGAATGGATGCCCGCAAAACATTTCCGGAAAAATGGTAAGCGCGACGAACACCTTCATTAACCATATCGGCCACGCTCAACTTGGCGTCCCAACGCACATCCATACCGATTTTCAAAAATACCGTGACAATGCCGGTATCCTGACAAATAGGCCTATGCCCTTCCGCACACATCCTGGAGTTAATCAGAATTTGGGCCATCGCATCCTTGGCGGCCGGACTTTGCTCCTGCAGATAAGCCTGATGCAAAGCTTTGATAAAATCCAATGGGTGGTAGTAGGAAATAAATTGCAGCGCATCGCTAATACTGTCGATAAAATCGGCCTGCCGGATGATGGTCATAATTGTTCCTAAAATTTATGATTTGGTATCAATTTTACACTAAGCCAAAATTATCAGTATTAATCGGCAAAGTTGCTACGCAAGGTTTTTATTATAGAATGGCATACTTAACAGACTAAGCTTTGAAAATAGTGGATGTTATGCATTAAACTGAATATGATGCTGTATTAAATTGATTGAATACTAAGCAATACTGTTTTTACAGCCCGGCTTATAAAACACTTGGAGATCACAGATGATTCTAAAACAAATTTTAAAACCAGGCGCATTAGCGTTGATGCTGCTAATGCTCGCCACCCGTTTCGACCATTTCGGCACGCCATTTTCTTTGCCTGATGCGTCATTAACCGTGTTTTTCCTGACTGGTTTATGGCTGGGCGGCGGCTATTTGTTTTTGGCTTTACTCCTTGAGGCTGGTCTCATTGACTATTTTGCCATCACCCACC
>CAVUMJ010000193.1:0-10156 GCA_963741375.1 uncultured Pseudomonadota bacterium | reverse complement strand
CAGGAGGCCCAGAAATCCACATAAAGTACCACTTTGCCCTTAAATCGTTGTAAATCGAAATGCTCGGCCGCATCCAGGCTGCTCAATGCGCAGACCGGGGAGGATAGGTTAGCGTTTTCGGCGGTTTGTACGGCGCCGGCGTAAAGGCTCAATAGCGCGCCCAGGTAAAATAATCGTGTCTGTTTCATTTTTTTTAGGATTTTACAAAATTAGGCTGTTAAATTAGCGGCACTTGAAACAGTTGTGTTGAATTCGGTTATCAGCGGCCTTTAAACAAACCGGAATACTGACCACTGTCCTTTCGTACAATTGACATAGTGCTAGGTTTAAAAGCATCAGCACAATTTATGCCACATATATTAATTGCTAGGCTTGTAATGCCAAAGTTAGTTAACAATGCCCGAGCGGTTTGGTCTTTGCCGCAATTCTAGTGGTGCCAAAACTTTTATAATCAAAACCAAATGTGATGTTTTGAGTGACATTGCTATCGGTTTGTAAAGGTTTGACCAGTCTTGTCCCCACAATCGAACCGTTTCCTATTACCGCCAGATCTCCAACCTGAATGCCGGGAACCTGAGTATTTGAGTTGAGACTCATCCCATAAATAGCCAGACGGGTATCGTACCAGCCGGTAGGCATGACATACGTGCCGGTGAAGACTTGCACTTGATTGATATCTTCAGGTGAAACCTGATATTGGAGTGAAGCGCTGTGAAATTTTTGCCAAAGATTGTCGTAACGAATTGATCCTATCAGCCTGGAATAAGTCGTGTTACTGGTATTGCGGCTATTCATTTCGATGCTGGCATGTAAGGGTAGCTCATCCTTGACCCGCATTTCCACTTCCATTTTTCCGGGAGTGGAGCCTGCTCTGAATATAGGCGTAACTGTTCTGTCCGGCGCCTGCTGGGATAAGGTGTTCATTTGCGCTTGAACGGTAGGCATATGCGGCACCTGACCTTCAGCAAGAGCAGGTACGGCTTCCCTAATTTTATTTAAGGCGTAATAACGGGAGCCGGTAATGTGCATGGTTTCTATTTTACCTTCCACAATGTTAAATTTTACACGGCCTTCTTCATTGATATCCTGTTCAGGGATAGCCACCAACACGGTAGGGTATCCGGCGGTTCTATAAGCGTCTTCCAACGCTGTGCGCGCTTTTTCAACATCATCTATGGTTTTCCCCGGCCCTAAAAATCCATAAACGGCGCGCTCCATGGTTTCATCATCCAAAACAGTGTTGCCGTCAACCTGAATATCCAGCAGATCAAAAACCGGTTTGGCTGCGTTAGCCGTTTGGTCGGGCGCCGCTGTTTGTGCCTCGGGAGCCGGTGTTGGTTCCGCCGCAACACAAGTAACGCTGAGCCAAGAGCACAGAGTCAGCAAAAAAAGCCTGACTTTCATTGATTGGCCTCTGGCGTTGCGGCAGGCACATTCGTGGTTTCCGATGCAGGCATGGCTTCTGTTTTGCTGTCCTTGGCTTTATATGGGGTAATTTGCAGTTGTTTTAATTGGTATTTGTAATCTTCTACGGTCGATTCAGTTTCAATATTGCCTATGCCGGTAATGGGTTCCAGTTCTCTCATTTGCTGGAAAAAACTTTTTTCCTCATATTTCTTGAGTATGGCTGAATTGGCTTCATGCAATTTCTTATTGTTTCCCGTACATTGCTCTATCCATTGTTCGCGTTCCTTGACGGCTTCCACCAGTAACTGATTGTCGGCATGGATGGCGTTGGCTTTGACGATCACGTCATTGTGTTTTTGTAAAATGTTTTGCTTTTGCTGGCGCTCCTGGCTCAGCTGACCTTCAAGATTACTTTTAGTCGATTCCAGGCTGGTTTTGTAGTGCTCCACTTCACCTTGCAAAGGCTGAAGTTTTTTGACAGTTTCTTCCAGGGTTTTTAGTTTGCTTTCCAAACCGGTTTTTTCAGTTAGCCAGGCGGTTTTTTCAGCTTCCAGAGCCGATTTTTCCTGACTAAGTTGTCTGATCAAGCCTTGAGCTTTTTTGATGGCGACACTGCCGTCGGCGGTTTTGGGTTCTGCCACCGCAACTTTAAATCCGCAAACAAAAAACAGCAATATCACAAAATACGGCGGCTTTTTTATAGATCTGATTATCATGTGACGGTTCGGATAATATTGGGACACATATGCATTTGCCATTAAACACCCATTAAAAGCGAGTATTGACATCAAAATTAACGGTATCAACATTATAAGTCGGCCCGTCAACCGAACCGGTGCTGTACCAGCGCATATCCAGCCAGGTGTTTTTGGCTAATCCGTATTGACCGCCTAATACCCAGCCTTTGGCATTGGTGCCGCCATTGTGGAAAATAGAGTCGGTAAAGGCATCCAGAACGGCATCTCTTTGCAGATAACGATAGGCAAGGCTAAAGTTCCAGTCTCCGCGTCTGACTACTTTCGGGTGTCCTATGTCAATTCTGGTCTGATATGCAGTGGTTCTGGGGGAAGTGTCGGCATAATTAACTATGCCGCTAGGGAATTGGGAAAGAATGGCTTGCTGGTTGTAACCCAGATTTTTGGCAAAGTCAGCTGTAAATACCACATGGGTCTGACCTTGATAAAGATAGTCATAAATAGCTGTCGCATTAAAAATCCGGAATTGCGAAGCCAGACCGAATAAACATTGATTATAGCCACTGGTGCCGGCTGGACAAACCAGGCTGCCATATGAGTTACTGTCGGTAATGGCCACCATGGAATTACCTTGCTGAACAAACTGCGGAGCTGTCCAGTCGTATTCATGACCATTGCCGCCCGTTGCAGGGTTGTAACGGGCGGTGACATTTTGATATTCATAATAGGCAATTCCGAAGTTAATGCGAGAATCATTAAAAACCAGCCAGTCGGCGCCAAGCTGACCCGCATATAGCCATTTGGAGTTGGTGGAAAAGTTGACATTCTGGATTGGAAACACCCCTAGCGTCATAAAGATACTATCCGGGCTTTGCTGGCCATGGTTAATCCCCACCCTTCCGGTTGCATTGCTGACTTTATAACCGCGTACCGACGGATTATCCTGATTAAGATGATAACGAAAACTGCCGGCAAAGCCTTCAAAACTCAGATCGGGGTCAAACACCAGATCTGTGGATAGAAAGGGGTTAATGATACGGCCGCCGTAGGCGCTAAACCAGTTGGCTTTTTTGTCGTCCAGATAGTCGTATTGCAAATAAGCTCTATCAATAGCAAATTGATAGGATTGACCGGTATTGCCTAAAGTTTGGTCATTGGAAACAGGATTGTAGTTATTACTGGTGGCTAAACGCAGACCTGCTTTGATATTTTCGGCGATATCGGCCTCAAACCCCAACCGAAAGCGTTCTCTTAACAGTAATTGATCCTTGGTGTTGTTGTTAAATGCATATCGCGATGAAATGGGTGATTGCGATAAGGCTCCGTTAGTGCCGTATAAACCAGTGTTAATACCACTTGTATATAAACTGTTAATGTTTAAAAAGTTAAGTGGACCAACTCCAAGATTATCAAAGGTGCCGTTATTATGACCAAAAAAATTATCCTGAAAGCGTACCCGCATATCAAAGCTGGGGTTAATCGCAGCAATCCACTCCGGCAAGGCCCCAGGAATACCCCAACCTTCGGTTTTGGCATCCTGTTTGACATCCTTGACCACCTCGCTTTTTAGCTCGGCGCGCAATTCGTCCCGAAGCTCTTTTTTGACAAACTCTGGGACATAGCCAATGTGTTTGCTTTTACCGGCATTTTTGGGTTTGCCGGTTTGATCGGTATTTTCCGCAACCCCAGGTTCGGCATTCGGCTGTCCGCTCTGATTGGCTGCAGGAGACGAAGCTACTTCCTTGGCTTCCTGTTCAGCGGCGCTGACCAGGCCTGTGCCTTCCTCTTGATTGATTACGCCGCGTTTGACCAGCAAATCAACCAGATTCACGAAAGTTGATTTTTTGACCTTAATGATTTCCTCAGTTTGCTCCGCAGCATCAGCAGTCAGATTGCCAGCCAGTATCAGCAGTAGGATTTTTGCAAGCGTTTTCATAAATATACAACATTCAATGTATTAAAAATAACTGATTAGTTCCTATAGCCTAGTGGTCACACGTATTTTTACCGGTTGCGGCATGTTTTCAGGAGGCGGTTTGCCAATACTGGCTCTGAGTCTGGGCAAAGCTGCACGTATTGCCTGATCTACATCTGCCTTGCCGCTACCGGACGACAATTCGCTACGGCTAATTCGTCCATCTGCATCTACCCAGACTTCCAAAATCACGTTAAAACTGGATTTCATCGCTGCACTATCAGCCAAAAGGCTTTGCAGTTCATCTTCCAGATGACGCTGAATCTGACCGCCATACCAAAGTATGGTGCTGCCGGGTGAGCCGCCCAGAATGGACCGGCCGCCCTTATGTGCGGCCAGACCAAAAGCATCCGAGCCTGCTGCGCCATCGGCATCCAGTCCCAGCTCATCTGCCGGTGGTTCATTCGCTTCCTCTGGAGCCGGTTCAGGCTCTTTTTCCGGTATCGGTTCCTCAAGCTTTTCTTCCTTGATTTCCGGCTCCGGCGGTTTAACTTCCGGCGGAGGAGGAGGTGGTGGTGGCGGCTGAATCATAGTGATTTGCTGCACCACTTTTTTGGTTTGCGGCGGCTTCTGGAATTGGCTATGCACAATATAAATCGCCAGTAACAACAGTAGACTTAAGCCAATCCCCAGCAGCACCGGCAAGCGGCGTAACCAAGCATATTTTTTTTTCATTTTCGCGGTTAAAAGCTATTTGACCAGTTTCTGCGTCACCAGACCAAGTTGCGATATCTGTAATCTCGTCACCACATCCAAAACATCAATAACTTTCTGATATTGGACGCTGGCATCAGCCTTAACCACGACCGGCAAATCCGGAACAGCAGCCTTGAATTGGCCTAAGCGGGTTTCCAGCTCCTGAATGGAAACCGGATATGTATCAAGATAAATCGTGCCATCCGGGGTAATGGAGATGGCTTTGGTTTTAGGCTTGGACAACGATGGCGTGCTGCTGGCCTTGGGCAGGTTAACGGTAATGCCCTGTACTGTGGCAGTAGTCATAATGATAAAAATTAGTAACAACACATAAGCGACATCCAGCATCGGGGTGATATTAATGTCATCGTATGGTTTTTCTTCTGTTTCAATTTTCATGGTTTATTTCCCATTTTGAGATTGTGCTGTGCGCATGGACAGCAGCGCTAAAAGCTCATCGGCGAATACTCTCATGCCGATAGTAATCCCTTTGATTTGAGTGAGCAGATAGTTATAGGCAAACAGCGCCGGAATCGCTACAGCCAGACCGGCTACCGTGGCTAGCAGCGCCGCAGCAATGCCGGGAGCGATGGAATTGATATTGACATCGCCGGTGGCGGCAATCGCCGCAAAAGTGATCATAACCCCGACTACCGTACCCAGCAGTCCTAGAAACGGCCCTCCAGCGATGGCTATGGTCAATAGCACCATATTGCTGTTCAGCCTCTGGCTTTCCAGAACGATGAACGAGTCCAATTTAACGTGCAAATAATTCCAGGCTTGCGTACTGATTGCGCCATCTATATTGCCCTGTAATAACTTGAGCTCAGTGATGGCTAAATGATAAACATGGTAAAGGGTAGAGCTTTGGAAATGGTCGTGCTTGCCAACCAGCGCCGTCAAAAGCTCGGATTCGGCCAGCTCATGTTCCAATGGAGTTTCCTCCTGATTGAGACTGCCAAGTTGTTTGGGGTCAAGTTTTTGGTACTGTTCCAGAAAAAGCCGGTTATCCTTGCTGACTCGTCTGATCACCAAGGTTTTGCTGATAATGACCAATATCGCCACCACCAGCATGACGCCGGTTAGTCCGATCACAACCCAGCCATCAATGGTGACATTCTGGACTATCACCATGAAATGGCCGTCCGTGCCGCTGCTGTTGGATTCGTCCTGTCCAAAGTTCAGCACCGAAAAATCCGGGCTTTGCGAGCGAAAAGCCAATTTAATCCAGTCAGGGCTACGGGCGGCGCCGGCTATCTCCACTTCATCCAGCAAGCCGGTAAAATTACTGCCCAGATGCAGGATCGGATTGACGGTGGTCAAGGCAATAGCCGTACTACCCGCTAATTGACCATTTAGATAGACTTCCAGTTTATCGGTTTTGACGACAACGGCGACATGCTGCCATTGGCCTAAAGGCAGATTAACCGCGGCGGTTTCGGCAGAGCCGTTGCCGCCGGTCCAGCGCGCTGATAAAGCCGTGCCTTGCAGCAGCACGTCAATGCCCTGATTATTCTCATGAGCATCCAGCAGACCGGCGGCTGTTTGCGGCTGATCAATTTTGACCCAGCTGGAAAATGTCCAGCCTTTATCGGCGGCAATATTTAACTGCGGAGCTGGATTAACGGTAATCGGCCCGGCACCGGTAAACTGAGCGGCAGCGCCTATCCAGCCCGCAGCCAGCATCTGAGCTTTGGAATCGGCTGCGTTGCTGGCGTATGCTGTGGCGTCCTGAGGCAGGGGCTCGCCTTCTTTGAAGTGATAAACTAAAGTCTGAGCCGTATCGTATAGGCTTTTGCTATCTGAACCGTCCGGGGCGTTGCCATTGCCGTAATACATCCAGAAATTATCGGTATCAATTCCGCCTCTGATTTGCGGCAGCCTGACCCAGATCAGACCCAGTTCGCTGAGACTGTCAAGGTACTCAACCTGATGGGGTAAGGCAGTTTTATCATCTTTTAAAAACCGTATATCCCGGCCATTTTCGGCCAGATCCGCAAAATAACCGAAATTACCGGCATGCAGACGTATCAGCAAGGGAAAGTCGTTGAGGGTTTCCTGAATATCAGCGCCGGTTGCAGAAGCATCGACACTGATTTGGCGGCGAGAGCTCCAGTCATCGTTCCACCAGGCCAAGGCCAATATTGGGAACAGCAAGGCGATAAGCCCGGTCAGAGAGTATTTTAATTTCATTTTAGATCAATGTTGCGCTTTCACCGAAAGCGGGTGTTTACTAATCATTCCGGCATCAAATGACGGGTTCCATCAGAAGGTTTAAATAAATTTCCGGTTATCAAAGTATGAGATATAACTCCAAGGCATTTATTAATATCTTAGTGTTGTTTATCTTAATACATAAAGGCTTTTAAGTTGATAAATGTTTTACAGCAAGCTTCATGCCAACAAAAAAGCTTTTCTTTATCATTGAATTAGTTGTGAAACGTGCAATATGTGTTGATATATCAGCAATTATTGTTGATTATGTGTTGATATGCAAACAGTTGCAGTGGGTATGGCAACAGCTGCCGGTTAGCTTCCGCATCCGCTTGCAGCACTTTTAACGTCACTGACACTGCATTTTCCAAAACCAATCAGATCCGTACTCAAGATACTGACAGATGATTTTTGCTTGCCGTTGGCATCGGTATTATTATGGCTATCCTCCGCCAAAGTCTGGGCGCCTGATTTACTAGCTCCGGCTGCAGCGCTGTCAGCTCCCGCCAGACCCACAACCGGGGCGCTGGCCGTTGGCACCCCAACAGTTGTGCCGCTTGCCGAGATATTGGATTGTCCTAACACGGTAACCGCCGCAATCACAATATCCTTACCGCTAATACCCGCCTCTCCGGCATTCACAGTGCCAACCGGCGCCGCCAGATAGACGTTGCCGCCACCCACTGCCTGGATACCGCTACCAGCAATGGTAGGAGAGAAATTGACCAAGACCTGACCGCTAGCGCTATAGGTGACTGTGGGGATGGAAGGCGATAATGCGCTTCTGGCGCCTTTTCCGGCATCAATGCTGCCTTCGGACGACCAAGCGGTGATATTGCCATCACCTTCCGTGAAAACTCTGGACTGGTTCACATTCATGTCTCCTTGAGTCAGAATGTTGAGATCGCCTGCCTGCTGGACCAAAATACCCAATTGATCAGCGCCTTTTGTATTGCCGCCTTGTGCGCCGGCCAAACCGACATTAATAGCACCGCCGGGCACGATCAGATTAATATTGCCGCCATTTTCAGTCATAATCTGGCTGAACACCATATTAATGCTGCCGGAATAAGTCGCGCTTGGGAACAGGGTATTAATTGCCTCAAAACCTTGCTGATAAAGATTGTAGCGTTGATCTTGCGGTGCGGATGCGGCTGCGTACGCGGAAAGCTGAATTTCCTGAAACATTGCATTCAATAAAGTGTCGAGAGTCGGCTGACCTTGCAATTCGGATGTGTAGGCGCTATCACTTATATATTTACTGATAAAACCGCTGGCGTTGATCTGACTGGAAATACCGGCTAATGCGTCAATAGTGGCTCCAATTGTACTCAAATCCGGATTATTCTGATTACCTATACTATCGATTCCCGCGGAACTGCCTAGATTGATATTGCCTCCGGCAAGCACTTGCAAAGTGCCGGGACCGGCCACGGTTATTCCGGCAGTATTATCCGTAGGAATATCACCGGTACTGTTGTAAGTGGTATCGTAATTTATACTGCCGCCCGCCTCAACCAGGGTAATATTGCTAGCGGTTTGATTTTGAGCGGAGATAGTCAGATTATCAATATTGCCGCCGGCGATAATATCGGCGGCAGTTGGCAGGTTGATACTGGCGCCTATACTGGATGGAAAATCGATATTGCCCTGGTTGGCAACAATCAGAGCCGTATTGGGGTTATTTAGAGCCAGCAGTTCGTTTGCTAGCAAGTTATTTCCATTGGAAGTATTTAGATAAGTAGAGACGTTAGCGGCGCTGTTGTTCAACGAAGTGGTCGGATTGCTCATGCCGGGAAGCAGACTGGGATTGACGTCCGACATGGTTATCGTCAAATTATTGCTGCCCAATAGGGCTACAGCGGCGGCATCAATGCCTATGTTGCCATTGGCCAGCAATTGCAAGGAACCATTAGAGGAAGGGAACAGCGTCATTGGGTTGTCGATGCGTAAATCTCCGGACAAAGCCACTGCATTCAGTATGCCGGGATAGGCGTTCAAAGCGAAACTGGCATTGCTACTACCGCCGTTTGATCCTATGTTAAGATTTTTCAAAGCCTGAATATTGGTAGTATTATTTAAAATGACAACATTACCGGCGGAGGATTGTAAATTCACTGCGCTATCCGTGCCATAGCTAAAAAATACGCTTCCAAGTTGTTGGCTATTGGGTAGCAAGGTGGTTGGGCTCATTGCAGTTTCCAATTCCAGATCGTTACGCGCCTGTAAATTAAACACAGCATTGCCTACATCCAGAATTGCGCCTATGGTCGTAGAGCTGGGATTGTTATTATCCTGTAGAAAGCCGCCGCCCGCGCTTAGATTGGCGGTACCCTGGGCCACATAAAATTCGCCGCCATAAATGTTATTACCCGCGGACAGTTGTAAATTGCCGCCGCCGTTGATATAGGTTTCGGAAGTGAGCCAGTGATTGGTAAAAGAGTTGGTGATCGGGCTAAGAGAATTGACAGAGCCCAGCGGTTTTCCTGTGGTGGGTATCATCACGGATAAATCGTTGATATTGCCGCCGGCATTTACCGTGATATTGCCGCCACCAATCGCCCCGACATTCTGGTTGAAATTATTGGTCACAGTACTGCCGCTATCGCCGCCGGTGATGTTAATTCCCCAGGCTGCTGCGGAATAGTTACCTAATTTGGCTTTTGTCGGGCTAACCAGCCAGTCGGCGATTTGCTGGCCGGTTTGCTGGCCCTGAATATTACCGCCGGCCGTTAGCGAAATATTGCCGCCTTGGGTTGGGTATTCAACTAGAGCCAGAGTAGAACCGATACTGGCTTCGGGTAATAAACCATAGCGTAAAGCCTGATTTAATTGCGATTGACTTAGCGTATCAATATAAGCAAGCGCATCAGAAGCACTCAAACCGCTGAGTGCCGGCAGATCGATGGTATTGTAATTCGCTGTAGAGCCAACCGTATAGATGGCCGAGGCATCATTGGAAACCCCCAGGCTGCCGGAGGTGTCTATATTCAAAACAATATTTCCGCCTGCCTGAACTTGAATGTCGCCAGTGCCGGTGCGCACCACAACCTGGGTGTCAACACCGTTTACCAAATAGGATGCAGCCAAATTGACATTGCCGCCGGCAATCAGATCATAGCTCCAGGATAATCCGGGTTGTATCATGTTGGCATAAAGCTTGGCGCTA
>CAVUMJ010000192.1:0-14686 GCA_963741375.1 uncultured Pseudomonadota bacterium | reverse complement strand
AAATTACATGGCATAATTATAAGCGCTAATATGTTTTTTCGCATACCTTATGTTAATTTTGCTTTTTCAGCAAGCAAAGCGGCCGATTATTTACGAGCGCTTGATTGCCAGGAATTAACTATCATTATCAAGCACAGCCCCGCTTTCGTCAAAATCCAGCAAGGTTTTCTCGCCATCGGCATCAGTAATCTCCGCTTGTTTCAGCACGCCGTTTTGGTAATAAATATATTGATGTTCAAGTTCAACTTCGCCGTAAACTACATTTTGACAGACTAATAAACGGTCTTCTGAATCAAAGTAACCCTTAAAAAAGGTGTTACGATTATGCAGCTCTGCTTCCGTTAAAGGCGAAACCAGTTTTAGCGGTAATTTAATGCCGCTATAACTGATAAAATAACGTGGCTCAATGTTCTCAATATTGACAGACATGTTCTATCCGATAATTTAAAGTTAAGTAATCGATTTTAAAGCTATTGCTGTTTTAGCCAATCGCTCTCCCAAAATCCAGCATAGACGTTTTTCATGTTCGCTTAATGCTTCATCTAAACCGGAGCGATGGCTGGGCCCGTAAGGCGTACCGCCGGTTGCGGTTTCACGCAAGGCAATTTCATTACAGGGTAAACTGGTTATCAACATGCCGTGATGCATCAAGGGTAACATCATGGATAGCAAAGTACTTTCTTGTCCGCCATGCATGCTGCCGGAAGAGGTAAAAACTCCGGCGGGTTTGCCGGAAAGCTGGCCGGCAAACCAGATGCCGGTAGTGCTGTCCAGGAAATATTTTAACGGCGCCGCCATATTGCCGAAATGAGTTGGGCTTCCCAACGCCAAGCCATCACAGCTCTCAAGTTCATGCAAATTCACATAGGGAGCCCCGTTATCGGGAATAGTATCGGCAACTTTTTCACAAACTGCCGAAACTTCAGGAACAGTACGCAGAATAGCTTCTGCAGTATTAACTGATTCTACGCCTCTGCCGATTTGTTGAGCCAATTTAGCAGTACTGCCATTACGGCTATAATACAATATCAGAATTTGAACCATTACAGTATCTCCAGCACGGCTTCGGGAGGTCTGCCAATGGCGGCTTTGCCGTTGGCAAGAACTATCGGCCTTTCAATCAGCTTGGGTATTCTTAACATGGCTTCAATCAGCTCCGAGTCGTTCAAGGACTGATCGGCCAGACTGTTTTCCTTATACTCGGGTTCATTGGTGCGCATCAGCTCACGGGGCCTCATCCCCAATTTGTGTAAAATATCCTGTAATTCTGTAGCAGTGGGAGGGGTTTTAAGATACTCGATTACTTTAGGCTGAATGCCTTTGGTTTCCAGTAGTTTTAAAGTGTCACGCGATTTTCCGCAACGTGGATTATGATAGATTATGACATTCATGGTTAACTCTCCTTCCAAACTGATCAAGCAGTTATAATACCATTTCATCTTAATAGACTTTGTGAAAGCTATGCAATTACCCAATTACTCTCAGGCCCAAGTATTGGTGCTAGGTGATCTGATGCTGGATAGATACTGGCATGGCGCCACTTCAAGAATCTCACCTGAAGCGCCGGTTCCGGTCGTACACGTTAATCATGATGAGCAAAGGCCTGGCGGTGCAGGTAATGTGGCGTTGAATATCGCTTCATTAGGCGCAAAAGTTTCCTTATTGGGTTTTACCGGTCAGGACGAGGCGGCGGCAGCTTTGGAATCCGTACTGAAGCAGTCAGGGGTTTTGTGTTTGTTTCAAGCGGTGCCGGACCGTCCCACTATTACCAAACTGCGAGTGATGAGCCGTCACCAACAGTTAATTAGACTGGATTTCGAGGATGGTTTTCATCAGGTAGACTTTGAATTATTATTACACCATTACCATGCAGAACTCATGCTGTCAGGGGTTGTGGTTTTGTCGGATTATGGCAAAGGCACCTTGTCGCGAGTTCAGCCCTTTATTCAATTGGCCAGACAATTCAATAAACCGGTACTGATTGATCCTAAAGGCTGCGATTTCAGCATTTACCGGCAGGCAACTTTAATTACCCCTAATTTACTGGAGTTTGAAGGCGTGGTCGGAGTTTGTAAGGATCAACAACAAATTGTTGAACGCGGGCATAATCTGATGGCTGATTTAGAGCTGGAAGCTTTGCTGATTACGCGTGGCGAACACGGTATGACTTTATTGAGCCGCAATCAGGAACCCTTGCACTTGCCGACTCATGCCCGTGAAGTTTTTGATGTCACCGGAGCAGGTGACACTGTTATTTCAGTCCTTGCCGCCAGTTTGGCTGCCGGTAAAAATTTGGCCGATGCTACCCAATTGGCCAATATAGGAGCCGGAATTGTAGTTGGCAAAATGGGTACAGCTACAGTGAATACAGATGAATTAGCTAACGCATTGCAAGGCGAAAGAGCTCATCATAAAGGTGTTTGTTCTTTAACTGAAGTGTTAAATGAGCGGCAGGCGGCATCAATTTCCGGAGAAAAAGTTGTGGCGACTAACGGTTGCTTCGATATTTTACATCCTGGTCATATCCGTTATTTAAAAGAAGCCAAAACATTGGGTGATCGTCTGGTAGTTTTGGTAAATAGCGATGCTTCCGTGCAACGGCTAAAAGGCCCTGAGCGTCCGGTAAATCCCTTGGAACATCGCATGGAAATGCTGGCTGCTCTGGATTGCGTAGACTGGGTAGTTGCATTTGATGAAGACACGCCCAAATTATTGATAGATCAATTGTTACCTGATGTGCTGGTAAAAGGTGGCGATTACGCGGATGTTTCCAGTATTGCCGGTAGCGAAGCTGTTTTGGCAAATGGCGGTGAAGTTAAAATTCTATCGTTTATTGCCGGTCATTCCACTACTGCCATTATTCAGACAATAAAAAATAAAACATAGGTTGTTTATGTTGGAGAATCTGCAGGACAGAGGCAGGCAATATTGGTTGTTGGCAAGATTTGACAAGCCTATTGGCATATTAATTCTATTATGGCCGACACTTTGGGCCTTATGGATTGCCGGTAACGGCCATCCCGATAAACTGGTGTTAATGGTGTTTTGTTTAGGCGTTGTGTTAATGCGGGCAGCCGGGTGTGTCATTAATGATTATGCCGACAGGGATTTTGATCCTCATGTAGCAAGAACTCAGCTGCGTCCGATAGCTGCCGGCAAAGTCAAGCCGAAAGAAGCATTAATGTTATTCGCGGTGTTATGTCTCAGCGCTTTTGGTTTGGTGCTGCTGATGAATCTATATACTATTCTACTATCTGTCGCTGGGGCTTTTTTAGCGGCCAGTTATCCCTTTATGAAACGCTACACCAGTTTGCCGCAGGCTTATTTGGGTATGGCTTTTGGATTTGCCGTTCCTATGGCTTTTGCTGCTCAGACCAACAGTATTTCTTTGGTAGCCTGGATCATCTATCTGGCGGTGCTATTGTGGGCTTTGGTCTATGACACTATGTACGCTATGGTTGATATTGACGACGATTTGAAAATTGGCGTCAAATCAACTGCTATCTTATTTGGCAACCGGGTCAGGGAGATTATTGCGGTATTGCAGGTAATCATTCTGGTTTTATTATTGATTGCAGGCAATATGCAAAATCTGGCTTGGCCTTATTACCTGGGTTTGCTGATTGCCGCCGGTTTGTCGATTTATCAGCAAGTTTTGATTTCCGATTACGACAAAACAAAATGTTTTAAAGCTTTCTTAAACAACAACTGGTTTGGTTTTGTGATATTTATTGGAATTTTGTTGGCCTATTGATAGCCGTTCATTGATTTTATCCAGTCATCAATGAAATGCAGTTTCTGTTCAACGCTGGGGTTTATTACAAAAGGATAAGGATCGTTAACGCCCAAGCTGCGATTAAGCGCATTTAGCACAACTGAAAAATTCATCCATGCATTAAGGTTGTCGGCAAAATTTCCGTTCAATTTCTGACAGTTTATCAAGCCAAAAGCCTTGGCTGTCTCCAAGGTTTCAAGAATGTGTAAATAATGCGCCCAGCATTCCGCCCAGTCCTCTAGCGGATGAGCGCTTGAATAGGCGCTGATATAATGATTCTCCCAGTCGCTGATTGCTCCGTGGCGATAAAAACGCTTCAAGGCTATCTGATAATCATTCCGTTCATCGCCAAAAACCTGACGAAATGCAGATATCTTCTCAGAGCTGTTTTGAAATTGCATCCAATAAAAATGTCCTAGCTCATGCCGGAAATGCCCAAGCAAAGTTCGGTATGCCTCTTTCATTTCCTGCTGCGTTTGTCTGCGGAAGCTATCATCGGCTTCTGCGACATTTATGGTAATGATGCCGTTATGGTGGCCGGTATAAATCAAGTCGGCTTCACTAAATTTATTACTGCGTTTGTCTTCCAGGAAATCAAAAATCAGGCTGGATTTAATGGCGTCGTCCGACCGATCCGGGATAGGCAGTTGCAGCTTTAGGAGCATATAAAATGCCCGCCTTTTGGTGGCTTCAAGTTTTGACCAGCGTTGTAAGTTTTTATGGTTTGCCAGATTGGGAATGGTTCGTGTTAAACGGCAGGCAATACACTGCGGATTGTTGTCCTTGTTGTGGATCTGCCAGTTACAATTTAGCAAATTTCTGTGTTGACAAGTTTTGTATGGGCTTAAGGCGTCCAGTTTTTGCAATTGCTGCAATTCAGGAATAAAACCAATTTCACCATGGCAAACATTGCAATAAGTGTTTTCAAAATGTATCTCGTTTCCACAGCCACAAAAATAGCGTTTCATGCCGGTTCGCTGATCTAGCTTATTGCCAGCTCTGCATCTTGCAGGCTTTCCGCAGCAGTCAGCCAATCTAATTCCGCTTGCTGCAAGGCGTTATCGATTTGACATTTTTTGGTTAACAATTGTTTGAGCTGGTTTTTATTTTCTTCAACATAAATATCAGGATCTGCAAGATGGGTTTCAAGTTCTCGTTGTTGCTGATGAAATTCTTCCACAGTTAATTCAGCTTTTCTGACTGCATCCAGGTAAGGTTTAAGGCGATTTCGGCGCTCGGCTTCCTGTTTGCGTTGATCTTTACGGGAAACAGAGCTGGAATTGTCGTTTGTGATGTTTTCATCCGGCTTTTTTTGCGCCGATAACCATAACCGGTAATCATCCAGATCGCCATCAAAGTTTTGGATTTCACCGTTAGCCACCAGCAATAATTGATCGGTTACTGAGCGTAATAAATGCCGGTCATGCGAGACAAGAATAATAGCCCCTTCGTAATCCTGCAAAGCCATGCTCAATGCGTGGCGCATCTCCAGATCAAGGTGGTTGGTTGGTTCGTCCAGCAAAAGTAAATTGGGATTTTGATAAACCAATAATGCTAACACCAGTCTGGCTTTTTCTCCGCCGGAAAAAGGTCCAATCGGATCGTTAACTTTATCACCTCTGAAATCAAAACCACCTAAAAAATTTCTCAAATCTTTTTCACTCGCCTGTTTATCCAGCTTTTGTAAATGCCAGAGAGGAGTTTCTTCCTCTCTTAGTTGTTCAAGTTGATGTTGAGCAAAATAACCTATATGCAAAGCTTCTGCAGATTGAACTATTCCGCTTAACGCCTGCATTTCTCCCGACAAAACTTTGATTAAGCTGGATTTGCCGGCGCCGTTCGGTCCAAGTAAGCCAATGCGATCACCAGGTGAGATGGATAGGGAGGCGTTTTTAATGACTATTTTTTCACCATAACCAATATCGGCATGTTCGATTTTCAATAAGGGATTAGGCAGTTTTTTAGGGGGTGGAAAACTGAAATCAAAAGGTGAATCAACATGCGCCTGAGTAATGATTTCCATTCTTTCCAGGGCTTTTATGCGGCTTTGGGCTTGTTTGGCTTTGGTGGCTTTGGCTTTAAATCGGTCTATAAAACTTTGAATGTGCACAATCTCCCTTTGCTGTTTTTCAAAGGCTGATTGTTGCTGAGCCAGTTTCTCGCAACGCATTCTTTCAAAATCGGAATAATTGCCGGTGTAGATTTCAGCTCTATTGTTCTCAATATGGATAATATGATCAGTTATGGCGTCAAGAAAGTCTCTGTCATGGGAAATTAGTATTAATGTGCCGGGATATTTGCACAACCAATCCTGTAGCCAGATCACCGCATCCAGATCCAAGTGATTAGTAGGTTCGTCCAGCAGCAATAGATCGGATCGGCACATTAAGGCTTGCGCCAAATTTAGTCTCATCCGCCAACCACCGGAAAATGAACTGACTGCCTGCCTTTCCTGATTGACAAGAAAACCAAGGCCGTTAAGCAATTTAGATGCCCTGGTCTGAGCGGTATAAGCGTCAATCTGTTCCAGTTTTGCGTGTAGTTCGGCCAATTTCATGCCGTCATGTTCCTGTTCGGCATGCTGCAATTTTGCTTGCAGATAACGTAACTGACGATCTCCATCCATGACGTAATCAATTGCAGTACATTCCAAGGCTGGCGTTTCCTGGGCAACATGGGCAATTTCCAAATTTGGCGGCATGGAAAATTCGCCTTCGTCACTATGTAATTCGCCGCGCATTAGGGTAAATAAACTGGATTTGCCTGTGCCGTTAGCGCCTGTCAAGCCGATATTCTGGCCATTATGAATGGTGAAGGATGCCTGGCTAAACAATAAGCGGTTGCCACGGCGAATTGCGAGGTTTTTAAAATTAAGCATAAGGTTCCGCTATCACCGGATTGCTTAAAATGCCGATGCCCTCAATTTCAATTTTGACAGTTTGTCCGGGTTTCAAATAGCCGCGCGGCTGCATTTTTACACCTACTCCGCTTGGCGTGCCGGTCGTAATGATATCGCCTGGTTCCAACGTCATTGCCTGGCTTAAATACGCGACCATTTCATAGCAATTGAAAATCATTTGGCTGGTGCTGGCGTTTTGACGTAATTCATCATCGACCCAGGTTTTAATATTCAGCTGATGCGGATTGGAGATTTCATCGCTAGTAACCAGCCAAGGGCCTATAGGGCCGTGAGTATCAAAAGACTTGCCCAAAGTCCAGGTGGGCGAGTGTTGTTGCCAATCACGGACGGTTACATCGTTACAAATCATGAAGCCGGCAATCACATCTCGGGCTTGTTCTAAAGCAACATACCGGCAGCGTTTGCCGACGACAAAAGCCAATTCGCCTTCATAATCTACTTTCTCAGAGACTTTAGGGCAATGAATAGCTTGATTGTCGCCAATTATACAGCTGGTTTGTTTGTTAAAGAAAATTGGATATTCAGGTTTTTCAAAGCCGGTTTCATTAATATGGTCCTGATAGTTAAGCCCAATACCTAAAAACTTTCCCGGTCTTGGAACCGGAGCAAGCAATTTCACCTCGGAAGCTGCTATACGATGCGATCCTGAGGCAATTAGTTGTTGCATTTCAGTTAATCCGCAAATGCCAGCCGAAAGAAATTCCAGCATGTTGTCAGCGCAATGAATATTTCCGGTGGCGACGACCAGTTCGGAATCAACAATTGCCCCGATATGTATTTTTTCATGCAGTTCAAAAGTAACTAAGCGCATGTGGATCCGGTAAATGTTTAAAATAATGGCTATTGTATCTCACACTGCCACAATTTATGTTGTAGAAAGGGGATTTTTAAGTTTTACAGGCTCAAATTAGTCAAAATTGCCCAAATTCCAGCATCAAAAACGGAAAATTTGTTAGCCTCAAAACATAAATGTTACAAAAGAGTAAAAATTTGGAAAAAAATCACAAAAACACATAAAAAATTTTCACTTACTTATCAGACAAAATTTCCTTAAAAGTCAAGAGGGGCGCGGCCTTGAGCATGAAAAATAAAGTTCTTGACATTTTATTTATAATATGATCAATGGCATTTTTTATTGCTAATCGATTATTTCTGGGTTAACCTAAAATTTCATCAACCAGTACATTTAACTAATGAGGAGGTAATTGATGAGAAAAAACAGATGGTTAGCCAAAACAATGCTAGTGATTTCTCTTGCATCGTTTTGCTCAATCGGTCTGGCTAAAACTGTAAAAAATGAATTTTCAGACGGCCAAACGGGCGTTGCTTCCTATTTTCATGACAAGTACCATGGTCAAAAAACAGCAAGCGGCGAACGTTATGACAAAAACGATTTAACAGCAGCCCATGCAACCCTGCCTTTTGGCACAGTGATTCATGTGGTAAACCTTTCAAACAATTTGAGTGTTGATGTTCGGGTAAATGCAAGAGCGCATCGCTCAAATAAACGTTTGCTGGATTTATCCAAACAGGCGGCTAAAGAACTAGGCTTTATTCAAGCAGGTATCGCAAACGTAAAGATCACTATAGTACGTTTGGGAGAGGCTTGAGTCTTTAATTAAATCTCCGCCTGCCTGTTCGGGATTGAATGGGCACGGCAGATTTAAATCCGCTTCCTTGCTCGGAATCCTAATATATTATCGGAAATTAACTTGATTGACTGGAATAATACCTATGCAGCGATTTGGCGTCAGCGTCAGCAATATTTGCGTCCGGTTAAACAGTTTGATCCAATAAGCTTGGATCAACTACTGGGCATTGATAGCCAAAAGCAACAAATGATAGCCAACACAGAAAGATTTTTAGCAGGTCTTAACGCAAATAATGCCTTGCTGTGGGGAGCTCGAGGCTCCGGTAAATCTTCCTTGGTTAAAGCATTGTTAAACGCGTATAAAGACCGGGGATTAAGGCTGATTGAATTGGATACGGATGCTTTGCTGATTTTGCCGGAAATTCTGGATGATATTCGGGAGTATGCTCAGCGTTTTATTATTTATTGCGATGATCTGTCTTTTGAGGCTGGTGATAGTCTTTACAAGCCGCTTAAAAGCATTCTGGAAGGCTCAATTGAGCCGCCTCCGGAAAATGTGTTGCTTTATGCTACTTCCAACCGCAGGCATTTATTGCCGGAATTAATGCGGGACAATCTTGATACCAGGCTGATTGATGGCGAAGTGCATTATTCAGATGCGATAGAAGAGAAAATTTCGCTGTCAGACAGATTCGGTCTGCGCCTGTCCTTCTATCCGCCAAACACGGAAAATTATCTGGAAATTATTGATGCTTATTTTGCGGATTATCAAGGTGATCGGGAGTGCTTACACAAACAAGCTTTAGATTTTGCCCATCTACATGCCGCCAAAAACGGCAGAACCGCCAAACAGTTTTATAAAGCCTTTAGCAGCAAATCTTCCGTTTAAATAAAAGGCTTGTGGCTCCTGATATTTAGGCTGGCGCCAGCTTTTGGTATTCGTCAGGAAATGTTTCCATAAACAAATTTAATGGAATGCTATATTGTTCAAGCAGGCTGTCGAAACATTCTCCTGATTTGACGCCTTTTTCAGCCACTACCTTGAACTCCGCCAAAATGTTGGCTTGATTCAAGATTAATCCATAAATAGAACAGTCCGCCAAAGAATGAGAGCCAATTTGCTCTGACAGCGCTGTTAACAAATAATCCGGCAATCCCCATTTTTCAGCAATTTTGTAAGAAAGAGTCTGGGAATGATCTCTGACTATGCCGGAAAATACCGAGCCACGCGGCTTATAATCCAAATGTTGGGCTAAAGCCTTGGTTAATAAACCAAAAATGGCTAACTTACCAATATCGTGCATTAAGCCTACTAAATAGGCGTTATTGTGGTCGCACTGGCCATAATATTTGGCTAATGCCCGGCAAGCTTGACCGCAGTCCAAGGAATGTTGCCACAGATGCTGCCCGAACATTCGAAAATAGATCGGCGCGATGACCATTAATCTCTTCATTAGAGCCGAACTGACTATACTTTTTAAATTATTTAGTCCTAATAGAACCAGGGCTTTTTCCAGATTGGTAATTTTGTCTGAGTTATTACCCCGAAATAAAGCGCTGTTCGACATGTTTAAAACTTCAGAAGCCAATGCCGGATCACGATTAATATAAGACATAATGGTTTCCGGGGTGATATTCGCATCGGCCAGTTGCTTTAAAAGCGCCATAGCCACTTCCGGCAATCTTGGCACGGCAGAATCGGGAATTTCTCCTTGCAACATGTTTTCCAGGCTTGAGACGATATAGGTTTCAAGTTCATTAATGGGCTGATTGCTTAGCGAATGTTGATCTCCAAGCAGGAAGTCGTTAAAGCTGGTTGCAAGAGATGAATAGTCGCAATCGTTTTCAGGTTTGCCGATTGCCGGTTTGCTGGCAGGAGCAGCCTGGGCCGGTGCTTGCTGAACAACAATCTCTCTCTCGTTAACGGCAATCTGATTTTTAGGTTTGGGAGAGGAAAAAACCTTTTTTATAAAACCAAATACCATATTAGAGATTAAAAATTAAGAAAAATTGATTATAGCCTAAATTGTTGAAAGCTTACTTGCAATCATGATCATTTGCTCATAATTTTTGGTAGCGTGGAGAACCATTTTAAAAAACAGTTGCCTAATACAGTTAACATAAAAAAAGAGCGGTTGAACGTTTCGTGTCTCCGGTTCGCTATCGGCTTGTCGAAGAGTTGATCAGAATGCATTAAATGCCCTAAAAGATGTTGAGCCGTCGAACTTAATACTTCGTCAGGTCCGGAACGAACGGCCTGCTAGGCAAGTCAACTGCTTTAGTTGCACATCCTTATTTATTAGTAAACATGAGAGAAATTGATATGAGTGAAAAACGGGCTCTAGCAGAAGTTTATGCTGCTTTACTTGGCAGCGGTGAATCAACGGCCTCTGATTTTATGGATGCTACAGTTGATGAGCTCAAATTAGCCATTCTGGAGCATTTCAGACCTAAACATATGGAGGATTTGTTTAAAGATGCGTTTATTCGTGGCGTAAACTATGCTCTTTTCCAGCAAAAGCGCAAAAACAAACAATTATTTGAAGAAGATTTTTTTGGTCCTAATGGATTAGTTAGCAAACGGATTGATTGGGACGAGGCAATGTTGGACTGGTAGGTTTTAGAGCATATTGATTAAAATGGTCGTTAACTGTTAACTGTTAACTGTTAACTGTTAACTGTTAACTGTTAACTGTTAACTGTTTACAGGTTGATGGTTGGTATCCGCCAGTTTTGGAAACCGGGAATATTTGTCCGGGGACGCTGCAAGTACATCCCTGTAAGCTTTGCGCCGGAATCCCTTCCGGCGAAACCCCGGCCAAACACTCCCGATTCCCAAAACTTCTGTTATCGCTATCAAAAAACAATCGTCACATTATTCAAACTGAACCACGACCCGATTTCTGAACCGGTAAACCCCTCGAGGACACCGAATACCACTGTTCCGGTACGCCTCTGGCTAGCTACCGCTTCAGAAGTCTAGGCTCATGGCTTTAACTAATACAAGTTCGGAATCAGTCGGCTTTGATTTGGTTGGTTTTCAAGCAAGTGTTAATTCTAATAAGAGAATATCCAAATTAGCCAAAGGTTGAGCCATTCCAGGCCCAATGCTCAGCCGGGCAATTAGTAAATTCAACATATATTCTGTCTGCTGAAATGTTTAGTGCGCTGCTTAAGGCTGTGGTTAAGGAAGAAGCCAATGATTTTACCTGATTGGCGTTTAGGCCTATGCTCTTGCATTCCAGATACGCTAAAGGCGCATCGCTACCCGCAAACAGCATGGCTTGAGAACCGGATAGCTCTACCATCACATAGCGTTCCGGTTTGCCGGTTTGTTGCGACATTAATTTCGAGAGCTCACCCGGCAGTTGTGTGGATTGCTGCTGATCGATTGCTACATTAGTGCTGACTTTTAAATATGGCATTTTTTAGTCCTAAATAAGGAAGGAAATGAATAAATCTGCAAATCCCCAAGGCAAAGGTGTTGTTGGTATATTAGATAGTATGCAACAAGCTAAAAAACATCTGCAAGTTTCAGCTAAAAACATTGAGCAAATTAGCAGTGAGTTATTTACTTCATTGTTTATTTTAAAGAGTCAAATTCGCTTTAAGCCGACAACAAAACAAACTTATTGGCTTTATTTTAAAAATAATCAATATCAGCTCTCTTTAATTGCCCCCGGACAATGGGCGCCAGCAAAATACGGGCGCTTTATCGGTGCTTGTGAGCTGCAAGCCGATTTAACCTGGACATTGGAATTATCTGACGACTGCACTAATGATCAAACTTTTATCCGGGAAATAACGTATCAACGCCTGCAACTTGAGGAAAAAATGCAAAAGGCTGAAAAAATAGACGATGTATTACCGGTATATGTGGAAACATTGCCTTTTTATTCCCGTGTTCTAGCCTTTGCCTTAGCTTATTCCTTAAAGCGATCTATGCAAAAAAGTGGTATTTATGGTTTAAGTTTTCAGCAGGCGAAACAAGCTCTTATCAGCTATTCAGATTAAGATTGGATTGTTTTGCTTTGATAAAAAAATCGGCGTTAGGTGAGCAGCTAATAATGCTTTTGATACTCAGCGGATCAAATTGAAAGCTTGAATTGGCCGATACTTCCCTTTGGTGGACGAAGCGGTATTACCGACCCGAGCGATATTCGCTCAATGCATTTCCGATGTTAGCGGCAAACTATTAAGCAAACATTTATCGATGGCCCCCAAGCGAAAAGCAGGGAGCCATGATGGTATTATTGCAAAGGCCGGCAAAATTTGCGACAGACCGGGCAATTCAGTTCATTGCAACAGTTTGATAAAAAAGCCAAGCAGCAAAACAGAAAAGCCACCGATTTCTGCAATTGCCAAGACGTTGAGCACCCGATAATCCTTAGTCTTATCGCTTGAATCGCGCAGACTATTATTACTGGTTGTTGTTAGGCCTAATTGCACATAATGAATTATGGCAATTGCAAAAAACAGTAATGGCGAAATGACTGCAAACGTGTTGATCCAGCCTGGAAATGCGCTAATACCAGCAAATACCGCCAGTAACTGCGCTGAAAACGCATACATTAGCGCAGCACGATGAGCCGTGTTTACGTAATAAGGCGCCTCGGCTTGCGGATGTTTCCGCATACAAAGATATTTCCAGAGGCCGGTAAGCAATCCTGCCATGAAAAAAAAACCTGCTGCACTAAGAGCGATACAAACAGCGGTATTTTTCAATAATATTTCCATTTGAGACTCCAATATTGGACTAAATAAATCTGCGCCGACTGGCAATCAGAACTTGCTATTGTCTCTAATGACTATCGTTTATACTTGTTTGAAACGGACATAATATTAGTTTGCAACGGTCATCTACAGAAATGGTAGCGCCAATTGAGAGTGAACAGCATAGACACAAATTTATCTTCATCGGGGTCAATAGCAATGCCTAATGCAGTTGGTAATCCCGGCGTCATTCGTTATTCAACTCAAAATATATCAGCATCTGAACGTGAGGCTTGGATGCATGATGTCATTTGTAGAAACTATGCAAATGTCGATATTACCTCGAAAATCGACTCGTCATTTCAAAGCACAACCCTGATTTATCCGCTGCAAAACTTTCAACTGTCGAGTATTCGATCAAGCGCCATTTCAATTAAAAGAAAAACCCAAGAACCTGTTTACCATCAACAAGACAATTATTTTGCCGTGCTGTTATTATCTGGCCGTTATCAATTAAATCAGCGAGGTAGGGAAGTAAACCTTAGTCCCGGCGATATGGTGATATATGATGCGACTCAGCATCATCAAATCACTTGTCCGGATGATTTTTCAAAACTGATTTTTGCCATTCCAAGGCAATGTTTAAAGAAAAGATTAGCCAAGGTCGAAACTTGCACAGCCATTCGCATTCCTAGCGAGAGCGGCATAGGAGCGGTCACCTCGAAGTTTCTGCGCGCATGGGTCCCTGAAATCAATCAATTAGCTGCGCATGAATTAAGCAATCTATGCGTCACATCGCTTGATATGCTGGTTATGACACTCGATTCAATAAAATCAGGTAATCATCCCCAGAGTACATCTTTCGGCCTTATACAAATCAAAGCTTTCGTCGAACAAAACCTGTCAAATTCTGATTTAAATACCGATATGATTGCAAAGGCGGTCGGGCTATCCCCAAGATATATCAATCGGCTGTTTTCGAAGGAAGATACTTCGTTAATGCGTTATGTATTGCATCGAAGATTGGAACGCTGTCATCACGACATTCAAAGCCAACAATTGAGCCCAACTCGGATTTCGGATATAGCGTTCAATTGGGGGTTTAATGATTTATCTCATTTTAGCCGTGTCTTTAAGCTACGATATGGTATGTCGCCACGAGAAATAAGGGTAATAAAATAGTATGATTCATTAAACCGCCTTACACAATAGCCGACGGTTTTGCCTGCCAGTGCTCAATAACGCGATATTCCACCCCCTTGGCAAGCGAACAGGATTCCACTAAACAAAAATCATGCGCCAACCAGTTGATCGCAGCAAATTCCAAGCTTATTGCGCGTTTGACTTTGCGGGCCAGGGTAATGTGTGGTTGAAATGGCCGTTCATCAATATTGATAAGATTTTGTTTGGCTATCGCCGCCAATTGTTGTGAAACTGTGCTAATTTTCGGATCGAAACGGCTAGCGGTCAGGCACAGAACTGCGGGTTTTTTCCAATAACTGATTTGATCGAACGTTAGTTCCAATTCAGGCATCTCAACTAAACCAGCCGCAGCAATCATAGCCTGTTCCTGCTGGCTATTGATGTTACCCAGAAACAGCAAAGTGATATGCAGATTATTTGCAGCTAACGGACGCATCTCCGTCCCAGAAATTTTGGCAATGACTTCGCAACACTGTTCGCGGGT
>CAVUMJ010000191.1:0-17315 GCA_963741375.1 uncultured Pseudomonadota bacterium | reverse complement strand
CCAAGTGGAGAATTACATGCTGCTTTTGAGCATGATTTAAAAGAATATGCAGAATTAATGCTGTTTCTTTTGGTCGCCATGACTTACAT
Organism: uncultured Pseudomonadota bacterium; assembly: GCA_963741375.1. Lineage (GTDB taxonomy): Bacteria > Pseudomonadota > Gammaproteobacteria > Methylococcales > Methylomonadaceae > Methylomonas. The sequence continues at coordinate 17,226 of CAVUMJ010000191.1, read as the reverse complement.
CAACTCCATGGCGGAACGCAATGTATTTGAAGCGTTGCGGTCTTGGTTAATAAGGAAACAGTTTGGTTACAAACAACTATTTTGGATTACAGGCGTCATTACATTTTTTCTGTCATCAGTAGCGGATAATTTGACTTCAGCTCTTTTGGTTGGGGCTGTGGTGATGGCTGTAGGCGCCGATAATGAGAAATTTGTTTCGATAGGTTTTGTCAATTTGGTTATCGCAGCAAATGCGGGTGGAGCTTTTTGCCCATTTGGCGATATTACCACTTTAATGGTTTGGCAAGCTGGATATGCAGAGTTTTTCGATTTCTTTAAGCTTTTTATTCCATCGGTAGTTAACTTTGTGGTTCCGGCATTTTTTATGTCTCAAGCGGTTCCGTCTGGCCAGCCTCTGGCAACCAATGAGGCTGCAGTTCAAATGAAACCGGGGGCCATTCAAGTCTGCGCAATGTTTATGTTGACTATCGGGCTTGCCGTCAGTTTTAAACAGTTTTTGCATTTACCACCATTTATGGGAATGATGCTGGGTTTGTCTATACTGATGCTTTATGGTTACTATTTGAAAGTTAAGTTCCCTGATGTGGACACCGGCAAGCGTTTTGATATTTTTGAGAAAGTTAAAGAAGCTGAATGGGATACCTTGTTGTTCTTTTTTGGCGTAGTCTTTGCGGTTGGCGGCCTGGGTTATATCGGTTATCTTGAGTTATTGTCCGGCGCAATGTACGATGGATTAGGCGCAACAACAGCCAACATCTTGGTTGGTATTATTTCTGCGATTGTAGATAATATTCCGGTTATGTTTGCAGTCTTAAATATGAATCTGGATATGGATCTTTATCAGTGGCTGCTTGTGACATTAACTGCCGGTGTTGGCGGTTCATTGTTTTCGGTTGGTTCTGCTGCTGGTGTGGCTTTGATGGGTCAATCAAATCATAAATATACTTTTTTCAGTCATTTGAAATGGACCCCTGTGATTGCATTGGGCTATGCGGCAAGCATATTTACCCATTATTTGATAAACGGTTAATTTGCCCTAATCCGGGCAAGTGTTTGCAGTAAATTATTACGGGGAAGCGCATGTTGAAATCCAACATCAGTTGGCGTAGCGCTTTCTCCGTTTATGCTCAACCGCGAGTGTTGAGCATGATACTGCTGGGTTTTTCAGCAGGTTTGCCTTACTCGCTGGTTTCCTCCACTTTGTCTGCCTGGCTGGCAGATGTACAGGTGTCTTTATCAATTATCGGTTATTTCAGCTTAGTCGGTATAGCCTATTCCATTAAAGTTTTATGGGCGCCTGTCGTAGATAGCCTGCCGCTACCTGTTTTATATCGGCTTATAGGCAGGCGGCGAAGTTGGATGCTGCTCGCTCAAGTCGGTATTACCTTAGGATTGTTGGGAATTAGCCATATTGATGTTCACCTGCACTTGCAACAAGTAGCATTACTGGCAGTTTTTGTGGCGGTTTGTTCCGCTACACAAGATATTGCAATCGATGCTTATCGTATCGAAGCCGTCACTGTCAAATACCAGGGAGCCATGGCCGCCATGTATGTTTTCGGCTATCGCCTTTCGCTTTTGGTGGCCGGGGCTGGGGTTTTGTATCTTGCAGAATACTTTAGCTGGCAGGTAGCTTATCAGGTTATGGCAGCTGCTATGTTTATTGGAATTTTAACTACTCTTGCGATTTCCGAACCTAAAAAAAATCCTGATTTAAACACCTTGGCAATTGAAAAAAAGATTGAGTCTGCGTTAGGTGTAGACAAAGTCATGCCTATTCTGGCCGGTATTTTGAAATGGTTGTCTGATGCAGTTCTCAGCCCCTTTGTAGAATTTTTTCATCGTAATGGCCGGTCGGCAATTTGGATATTATTGTTGATCGGGGTCTACAAGATTAGTGACATTACCATGGGTGTCATGGCAATCCCTTTTTATCTGGATTTAGGCTTTAGTAAAAAAGATATTGCCGATATTAGTAAATTATTTGGTTTTTTTATGACAATTATCGGAACCTCGCTAGGAGGGACGCTAGTGGTTCGTTTTGGTATCATGAGACCATTACTGCTTGGAGCGTTTCTGGCGGCTTTAACCAATTTGTTATTTGCGGTATTGGCAGTATCTAAACCCAGTATTGTTTTGTTGGCAGGAGTGATTAGTGTGGACAATCTTTCCGGTGGAATAGCTGCCGCAACTTTTATAGCGTATTTATCCAGTCTCACTAATATTGCCTATACGGCTACACAGTATGCACTGTTTAGTTCTTTAATGACCTTGCCGGCAAAGCTGATCGGCAGTTTTTCCGGTGATGTGGCTTTATCTTTCGGCTACGATGTTTTTTTTATCTATTCTGCCATAATTGGCCTACCGGCAGTTTGTTTGGTGGTTTTGCTAATGAGAAAACCGCTTATTGGGCAATTATTAAAAGAAGAAACCAAGCTAGCCGATACTTAGTCAGGTTTTTTATAGTAGGTAAATACCGCTGCTGGAATTTTTTAAAGCTTCTTTATGATGAACGGCTATTAAAGTTAATTCTTGAAACTAAGTAAGTTAAGATCAATACATTCAATACCAACCATCTGAATATGAACGAAAATACTCTAGAAAACTCGCCAACTGCAGATATTTTTTCCAGCACTTTTCTATTAGGTAATGTAGCGGCGCCGTTTGTTATTGGTATAGCGGTAGGATATTTTGCAAAAAAAATGTTGAAAACTGCTTTATTTATTGGAGGTGGTGTGGTGGTATTGCTATTTATTGCCGAATATTATGGGGTGGTGAGTGTTAATGGCGCCGTGCTGCAGGAAGCTGCCAGCTCAGCAGTACAGGTAGCAAAACAATCCGGCGGCTTTTTGCTGGATCGCCTGTCGGCTATTACCAGCCGAGGCGTGAGCGGTGCAGGAGGGTTTTATATCGGTTTTAAATTGGGGTGAACCGCTATAAAAACCAATATTACTTGATAACTTTCCTAAAATCTTAGGGTTTTAAAGCACTGCCCGAATTTCATGACTCAATTTCAATTATTCGCGACTACTCCCAAAGCAATGGAAGGCATATTAGCCACTGAAATTGAGTCTTTTGGCGGAGAAAATATACAACAGAAAATGGCTGGAGTATCTTTTCAGGGAGATTTGGCGCTGGCTTATAAAACCTGTTTATGGTCTCGTACTGCAAACAGAATCTTACTTCTGTTGAATAGTTTTAGTGTTGCCTCTCAGCAGAATCTTTACGACGGTGTACAGAGTATTAATTGGTCTGAGCATCTGGGGCCAGATGATAGCTTTGCCGTCTCATTTAACAGTAAAAATAATTCTGCAATTAACAATACTCATTTTGGCGCTTTAAAGGTTAAAGACGCAATAGTGGATCAAATGCGGGCAAAATATAATAAGCGCCCTAGTATTGAAACTGAACGACCAAGTGTTCGTATCAATGTGTTTTTGCACAATGAACTAGCACAGCTTAGCCTGGATTTATCCGGAGAAAGTTTACATAAACGAGGATACCGCGATGTTAGTATTGCGGCCCCAATCAAAGAGAATCTGGCTGCGGCAATTTTATTGCGCAGTGGTTGGCCTAAGCTTGCCGAGCAAGGCTGTTCATTGCTGGATCCAATGTGCGGCTCAGGTACATTGTTAATGGAAGGCGCGATGATTGCTGCAGATTTTGCTCCAGGTTTGTTGCGCGATTATTTTGGCTTTTTGGGCTGGAAACAACACAATGAGGAAATTTGGCGGAATTTGTTGAATGACGCACACATTCGGCGTAATGCGGGATTCAAGAAAATGCCGGTTATTGCAGGTTTTGACCTTGAGCGACAGACAGTGGCGACAGCTTTAAAACACATTGAGAATGCCGGATTACAAGGCAAAATTCATGTGGAAAAGCGCGATATCAGGGACGCTTTTGCTGCGGAAAGCTGGTCTAAAGGTTTAATTGTTTGCAACCCCCCATATGGTGAACGCTTGGGCGATGAAGAAGCAGCGGCGGAATTGTATCGTCAGTTTGGGCTGGTGTTAAAATCACGATTTGTAGGTTGGCAGGCGGCAATGATTATTAGCAATCCTGAATTGGGGTTTCGCCTTGGTATCCGCTCAAAAAAACCTATAACATTATTTAATGGTGCTATGGAATGCAAGTTGTTGCGATTCAATATCAATGAAAATGAATTTTTTGAACCTAAGGCAAAATCACATATTGAGCGCATTGAACAAATCAGTCAAAACGTTCAGACTCAAGAAGTAGATGGGCAGGTCAAAATGTTTTCTAACCGGCTGCAAAAGAATTTAAAAAAGCTGGCAAAGTGGGTTAAACAAAACAATATACATTGCTATAGGATTTACGATGCGGATTTGCCTGAATATGCAGTGGCTATTGATGTGTACCAAGGACAAAAAACTTGGGTTAATATTCAGGAATATGAATCTCCAAAAAGTATCGATCCTCAGAAAGCTAATCAGCGTTTAACAGATTTGCTGTCGGAAGTTCCTCAAATTTTGGAAGTTCCGGCTGAACAAGTTTTTTTGAAAATTCGCCGGAAACAAAAAAATACCGATCAGTACGAAAAATTTGGTAGTTCGGGTCATTTCCACATCGTTGAGGAATTTGGCTGTAAATTTTGGGTAAATTTTGAAGATTATCTTGATACAGGTTTGTTTTTGGATCACCGACCAATTCGGCAATTGATTCAAAGCATGTCTAAAGGTAAACGTTTTTTGAATCTGTTTGCCTATACGGGTAGCGCTACCGTACACGCAGCGCTAGGCGGAGCGATCTCAAGCCTGACGATAGATATGTCCAATACCTATCTTGACTGGGCTAAACGCAATTTTGATCTGAATGGTATGACGGGTGAACATAGGCTTTTGCGTGCAAATTGTAAACAATGGTTGGCTGAGCAAGCGGTTAAGCAAAATAAGTCAAAATTTGATCTGATATTTCTGGATCCGCCGACATTTTCAAATTCAAAAAAGATGCAGGAAGCTTTTGATATTCAAAATGATCATATCGCCTTATTACAAAATGCCATTTCCTTATTAGCTCCGGAAGGCGTTTTGTATTTTTCAACAAATTTTCGTCGATTTAAATTAGACAAACAGGCGCTGGCTGATTTAAAAATAGATGATATTACTGCTGAATCCATTCCAATGGATTTTGCGAGAGACGCAAAAATTCATTATTGCTGGAAGATAAGGGCGTGAACCTCTGTTTGAACATTGTGGTCAAAGGTCGGGTGCAAGGCGTGGCTTTTCGCGCTAATACCCGGAAATGGGCCATTAAACTTGGTATCCAAGGGTATGTCAGAAATTTAAATAATGGCGATGTCGAAATTTTGGCCTGTGGTAAAGAAGAGGCTTTGCAGGAACTGGTGGCTTGGTGTCATGAAGGGCCAAGGCTCGCCAAGGTTAGTGAAGTTCTGGTAACGGAACAAAAAAGTCAGAATATATTCGACGATTTTCAAATCTTATAATCAGGTAAGAAACAAAATTTAAGTAATGCAGAATTTCCTTGCTGAATCGGATTACAATATCATTATTGATACAAGACATAAAGCAGCTATGTTTTCTTGTTTTTATTTGCCATAACCTCGGAAATTATTTTGGCTAAGAAAATTATTCGTATTGCCACCAGACAAAGCCCATTGGCTTTATGGCAGGCTGAGCATGTTGCTAATTTGCTGCAAACAGCTTTTCCGCAATTGAAGTGTGAACTGGTTAAAATGGTTACCCGGGGAGACAAAATACTGGATGCTCCATTGTCAAAAGTGGGTGGAAAAGGCTTATTTGTTAAAGAACTGGAACAAGGTTTACTGGAAGGTTTGGCTGATATTGCTGTTCATTCCATGAAAGATGTGCCTGTGGAATTTCCCGAAGGACTTCATCTGGCGGTTATTCTTGAACGAGAAGATGCCTCTGATGCTTTTGTTTCCAACCGTTATCAAACAATTAATGAATTACCTGAGTATGCCAGAATTGGTACATCAAGCTTGCGTAGACAATGCCAAATAAAGGAAAAATTTCCAAATGCTGAAATTCTTAGTTTGCGCGGGAATGTCAATACACGACTTGCTAAACTTGATGCAGGTGAATATGACGCCATCATTTTGGCGTCCGCTGGTCTGAAAAGATTAGGGATGGCTGAGCGGATTACTGCAATTCTGGATAAGACAATCAGTCTTCCGGCAATTGGGCAAGGTGCTATCGGGGTTGAATGCCGGGAAGGAGATTTGGAAATTGAAGATATTTTAAGTGTGTTACATCATAAACAGACTAGTATTCGAATCCAGGCTGAACGAGCACTCAATAAAGCATTAAATGGTGGTTGCCAGGTACCGATTGCTGGTTTTGCCGAGATTAAGGAGGATCGCTTGATATTGCGAGGTTTGGTTGGCAGGCCGGATGGTAGCGTCATTTATAGGGCTGAAGCCGAAAATTCGTTGGATAAGCCGACAGAGTTAGGATTGATGGTTGCTGAGAATTTATTGAGTCAAGGAGCGGATAAAATTTTAGCTGAGTTATATCAGTGAAAACCGGTTTGCAAAAATCATGTATTTTGGTAACTCGGCCTGTTAAGCAGGCTGATAAACTCTGCAGATTAATAGAAAATTCGGGAGGAATAGCGATGCGTTTTCCTACAATTGAAATCGTGGAAACTAATCCTCAGCAGCATTTATGGCAAGCTGCATTTGCTAGCGATTGGTTAATTTTTACCAGTACTAATGCTGTGGATTTTGCTATCAAGACGTTCAGTGGCAAAATGTCTGAGTTAAACAAACCGCGCATCGCTGCAATCGGTCAATCAACAGCAATGGTCTTGCATAACGCAAACTGGTCAGTTGATTGTGTGCCGATGAATAATTTTAATAGTGAAGGCTTATTAGCTGAAGAAGAATTACAAAATATTGCTGGTAAGACGTGTACTATCGTACGTGGAGTTGGCGGATTGGAAAAGTTATCCGAAACCTTAAGGAGTAGAGGCGCCAGGGTAATTTATCTGGAAGTGTATCAACGCCGGAAGCCGGATGTGGATGCTAAAGAATTAATCGAAAAATTGACCAGCCTGAAAATTCACGCTGTGACTATCACAAGTGGTGAGGCTTTACATAATCTTCTTGCCATGTTGGATAAACAGTCAGTTATTTTGCTGAGGGCTTTGCCTTTGGTTGTGGTTAGTGAAAGAATCAAGCAAATGGCTGAACAGCTTGGATTTAAATGGATTGAAGTCAGTAAACCTGCAGATTCAGCGATTTTAGAGACCTTGAAGATGTTATTTAACGGGGAAAACAGTGGCCGAAGTAATAGAACAACAACAAGAAACTCCAGCTTCCAACTTGGAAGTTAGAAAATCTCGCGCCGGTTTATGGATCGGGATACTAGCCATTATTCTAGTAATTTCACTGGCAGTGGCCGGTTTTTACTTTATTCAGCAGATTCGGGTGAGTCAGGATACTGATAATAATCAGGATAGCTTGAAGTTGATAGAAATTGATAAGGAATTAAATGGCTTGCAGAGTCAGTTATCTGTCTTGCAATCTCAAATCGCTAATGTAAATGCGGAAATGACTGGAAAAGATAATCATTTTACGCAAACGCTTGCAGATTTTTCCAAGTTGCATGAAGAGCGGCTGAATAATGTCAAGAAGGAACTGGAGTCTTCAATTGTGGTATTACAGCGGCAAATAGGTAAAACCAGAGGAGATTGGTTACTTGCCGATGCCGAATATTTATTGACAGTTGCTAATCAACGCTTGCATTTGGTGGGTGATGTTCCGACTACTATTGAGGCATTGGAAGCCGCAGACCAACGCCTTAGGGAAAGTGGCGATGCAGCTGTTTTTAAGGTGAGGGAACAAATTACCAAGGAAATGACTCTGCTTAAGGGAGTTGTGGTTCCGGATATAGTTGGGATTTATGCCAGCATTCAAAATTTGCAGACACAGGTTGATGGTATGTCTGTGCTTTTACCTCATGCCGGCAAGCAGTCAGAAATGAATCAGTCAGATGCCGATCTGACCGAACAACAACAGAACTTTCTGAATGTCATAGCAAAACAGTTAGACGGTTACGTGATTTTGCGTCATACCGATCAACCGGTTAATGCAATTTTGACACCTGAGCAAGCTGATTTTATTAAACAGCAGCTTAAGGTCAGGCTTGAGATGATAGAAATAGCGTTGGTACAGCAAAACGATACTTTGTTTGTTAATAGTATTGTTGATGCGAAACAATGGGTGAAGAAAAACTTTACTGAAAACAAACAAAACGGTCAATTTATTGATGAGCTTGATAAGCTTGCCACCATACAAATTCGCAGTCATTATCCGGATGTAAGCACTTCTTTGAAAATGTTGAAGGATGTAAGTAGGCTCCGCATTGAAACTGATAAAGCAGTTTTTAATTCGCCAGAACCAGTTAGTTCAGTTCCGTCGCCGACACAGACTAGTTCAACTGTTCAGCAATAAGCGAGTGACTCTATGAAAAATTTAACTTATTTTTTCGGCACGCTTTGTGGTGGGGTTGCCATTTTGTTTTTATTGCATCGCTGGCTGTCTTTACAAAATGATCCTGGTTATGTTGTTTTAGGCTTTGGTCATTGGTCGCTTGAAACTTCTCTGACTTTTTTAATAACCGCTTTAGTCATTTGTTTTTTTATTTTTTATTGGCTTTTTCGCTTATTAGGCATCCTCGCACGATTACCTAGAAAATTGAGCAAGCGTAATCGTGACATAAAATTTAATCGCTCCCAAGAGGCTTTAATTTCCGGTTTGTTTGATGCAGCTGATGGTAACTGGGAAAGTGCTGAGAACATCTTAATTAAACATGCTGCAAACAGCGGGGCTCCGTTATTGCATTATTTAACTGCCGCTCGTGCGGCTCAGTCAAGGGGAGCGCTGGATAAGCGGGATGAATATCTTAAAAGAGCAGCTGAACAGTCATCAGACACTAATTTGACAGTGGGTTTGACTCAGGCGGAATTGCATTTGTCCGAGCAGCAATTCGAACAGGCGCTGGAAACACTAAGTAAATTACATACGCTTAATCCGGGGCATGCTCGTGTTCTGAAGATGATGCATCAGACTTATCAACATATTGGCGATTGGGAAGGTTTGAGTAAATTATTACCAATTTTGCAAAATAATAAAATTTTGATGGAGACCGAGATCAAGATTTTAGAGATTCAAACGTTTAGCCGTTTGTTAAAGCAGGCTGCTGAGCAACAGGATTCAAATGCAATACTGGCATGTTGGGATGGTATTCCGGCTCATATTAAAATTCTTCCCGGCATTGCAAACATTTATTTTGCAGCAATGATTTCTACCGGTAACGGCGCCAATATTGAACAAACCTTAGTGACGCAATTATCAAAACATTGGGATAACACTACTTTAATGTTATATGCTGGTATTGATACCGGAGAGCCCGCCAGACATTTGCAGGAAGCGGAAAAATGGTTGGCAGTTTATCCAGGAGATGCGGTATTGTTACGAATTCTGGGTAAACTGGCATTAGTTGATGAGCAAATGGAAAAAGCAGAGCAGTATTTGCAAAAGAGTTTGAATATTGATCCGTCTGTGGATGCTTATCAGTTTTTAGGGGAGTTATTGTTAGCGAAGGGCGAAACTGACAAAGCTTGTCATTTTTTTAAGAGTGCGCTGGAATTAGCTTCCACCCAAGTGGTAAACCATACAGAATTGTTGAGTTCTTAAGGTCTTAAAAAAACTCCGTTTCAACATTATCACTATCTAAGCTGCTACCTTTCATTTTTTCGTACAAGGTTACATTGTTTCTGCCATTATCTTTAGCAAAATAGAGGGCTTTATCAGCACGATCCAACAGACTGGTTGGCATAATATCGCAGTTGATATGCGCTACACCGATACTTACAGTTACCTGTCCGACAATTGGGAAAGCGTAACCGGCAATGGCATTTCTAAAACGCTCGAAAGTGGCTTCAGCATCGCCTTGATTGACCAGATTCAAAATTACAATAAACTCTTCACCACCAAACCGGAATAGAAAATCGTTATAACGAAACTGTTTTTCCATTATTTGACTGAAAGTTAGCAAGATTTCATCGCCAATCAAATGCCCAAAAGTATCGTTAATCCGTTTGAAGTGATCAATGTCCAGCATGGCTAACCAGGAACCTTTGGCATTCGAATTGTCCAAGTTTTTATTGTTGCGGAAATATTCACAAACTTGTAAAAACCGGGAATGGAAAGATTGTCTATTCGGCAGTTTGGTTAGAATGTCTCTTTCTTTACTGTCATGTAAGGCAACTTGATTGCGATATAAATTGATTAAATTTGAAAGCAATTCCAATGATCTTTCATCAAATATACCATGAAGCAATATTACTCTATCCGGTCCGCTCAAATCAGTTAGAGATGCGACAAACTGAGTAAAATACCCATTTCCATCAGGTTTGCTCGGATAGAACATAGCTTTATTATCTATTTCCTGAAGTAAATCGGAGCTTTCATCCAGTTCATATTCCGTAAAGTCCAGTGGAAAGCGTCTTATAAGTTGCTCGCTTACTGAACTTGCTTCGCCGGTTCTAAAAGTTCTTTTGCCATAAACTTCATATGCTGTAGCATTTTCAACAAAACAAATTTCTTCAAGTAAACCTAGGAAACAATAAGTCAATGATTGGTAGTCAACTTGAGTAGTTAACTGTAAAGCCCAGGAAAAAATCTGTTGATTATTGATATCCGGATTCATTTTTTGCATTGAATAGAAATTTACTTAAAGTATATCATTGACTAATCCGGTTAATACAGACTGGTAAATTAGACAACTGATTTGTGTTTTTGTTAATGAAAGATCTTTGAACCTTGAAACCTTGAGTAGAAGCAGGTTTTAAGAAAATAACTTGTCCCAAATGTCCTCGATTTTTTGAACGACATCTTGGCGCATTATAATTGGCTTTCCCCATTCCCGATTAGTTTCTCCCGGCCATTTATTGGTTGCGTCTAAACCCACTTTAGAACCCAATCCGGAAACCGGTGACGCAAAATCAAGATAGTCAATAGGAGTGTTTTCCAAAATGGTTAAATCTCTAGCCGGGTCCATACGCGTTGAAATAGCCCAGATCACATCTTCCCATCTTCTGATGTTGATGTCATCGTCAACTACGATGACAAATTTTGTATACATGAACTGCCGGAGAAAAGACCAAATGCCAAGCATTACCCGTTTAGCATGACCAGGATATTGTTTACGCATACTGATGATCGCCATTCTGTATGAACAGCCTTCAGGAGGCAGGTAAAAATCAATGATTTCAGGAAATTGCTTTTGCAAAATCGGTACAAATACTTCATTAAGCGCTACACCGAGAATAGCAGGTTCATCAGGCGGTCTTCCGGTATAAGTGCTATGATAAATAGGGTTTTGCCGTTGGCTAATACGCTCAATGGTGAAAACAGGAAATTCATCTTGTTCGTTATAATACCCTGTATGGTCGCCGTAAGGACCTTCAAGCGCGGTATCATCAGGATAGATAAAACCTTCGAGTACAATCTCAGCGCTGGCAGGGACTTGAAGATTATTAATCAAACATTTTGTCACTTCAGTTTTGCTGCCACGTAATAAACCGGCAAATGCAAATTCTGATAAGGAATCAGGAACAGGAGTAACCGCTGCCAGTATCGTTGCCGGATCGGCGCCTAATGCCACGCTGACAGGGAAGGGTTTGTTCGGATAAGCCTGTTGCCATTCCTTAAAATCCAAAGCCCCGCCTCGATGAGCTAACCAGCGCATGATTACCTTGTTTTTTGCGATGACTTGTTGTCGGTATATGCCAAGATTAAGCCTGTCTTTATTTGGGCCTTTGGTAATTACCAAAGGCCAGGTAATTAAAGGAGCCGCATCTTCAGGCCAGCAAGTTTGAATAGGGTATTGGCTTAGATCAATCTCATTCCCAGTCAATACCACTTCCTGACAGGGTGCGTTTGAAACAATTTTGGGAGCCATATTCAGTACATTCTTGAAAACAGGCAGTTTTTCAAGCGCATCTTTCATGCCTTTGGGAGGTTCCGGTTCCTTTAAATATGCTAGTAATTCACCAATTGCTCTTAACTCGGATACATCGGAGGCGCCCATACTCATTGCCACACGATTTGGTGTGCCAAACAAATTGCCAAGTAATGGCACGTTTGAGCCCTTAGGGTTCTCAAATAATATAGCCGGTCCTCCCTGTTTTAACACTTTATCGCAAATTACGGTCATTTCCAGAAATGGGTCGACTTCAACTTTAATGCGTTTAAGTTCGCCTTGCTTTTCCAATTGAGTGATGAAGTCTCTTAAGTCTCTGTATTTCATGATGAAGTGGTAAATAACTTTGATTCAGGTTGATTTAAGCGCCTAAAAATAATCATAGGGCAAATATGAGAAGCAAAATATTGGCCAAAAGGTATTTTAGAATAATGTTTTCGAAAATGCTGCTGCTAAACGCCTACTACCATAGCAAAAACAAAAGCGAAAATAGTTAAAAGCGTGATCTTGGTTTTTAGCGGTGTATTTTTCCAAATACTGCCTAATTCATGCTGTAGTAATTCTTTTTTGTGATCCTTAGCTGCCAGAATGACCTTTAATCTTCTTTTTAAGGTTTTTTCCGCCAGTTTTTCTCGCTCTTCAAAAAGAATTTCATCAAGCTGGGAATAAAAAACATCGCATTTTGGACATTTAAATTCTTCACCAAATCTGGGTTGTCCGCATATAGGGCAATTTTTCATTATCCTAGAAACCGCAGTTGGACAGAAATTTGCTCCTGCAATATCTGCATACTCCACATCCTTGTGGATGACTTACGCGAGGGTGTTTCAAGCCGTCTGGCAAGGCGCAATGACGCATCAGGACAGATCCCTGTAAGGAGGCGCAATCGCAGCCAGGCCGCCTGAAAACGGTGGGTCCGTAGCGGTCTCACCTGAGAGGTGAATAGATTTTTATAACACCAGATCTGCATTGTTCTTTCTATATATCTTCAATGAAGCGGTGAACTGCGGTTTCAAGGATTATGCCTTCCCTCTGCGCTGTTCGGAAACTTTGCAAGATAATTAAGTTTGTATTTGAAACCAATATATCAAATATATTTAAACTGCTGATAGAAGTTTGTTTAATAATCTAAGTGTCATGCTGCAATACCGTTATGTCGCAACAAAGCCTCAATACTAGGCTCTCTGCCGCGGAAATTTTTGAAAAGAATGATAGCGTCATGACTGCCTCCCTGTTCGAGAATGTTTTGCATGAAGGAAATTCCGGTGGCTCTATCGAAAATACCATTTTCCTCAAATAAAGAAAAAGCATCGCTAGACAAAACCTCCGCCCATTTGTAGCTGTAGTATCCAGCCGCATAGCCGCCAGCAAAAATGTGCGAAAAGCCATGAGCGAATCGATTAAACTCCGGGACTTTAACCACGGCAATTTGATCGCGAATCCGGTTAAGAATAGTATATATTCTTCCTCCTTTGCCGGGTTCATATTCCAGATGAATTTTGAAATCAAACAGGCTAAATTCAAGTTGTCTGACTATTTGCATGCCGGCTTGAAAATTTTTGGCCGCTAACATTTTGTCGAATAAGTTTTCAGGTAAGCATTCACCGGTTTGGTAATGGCCGGAGATCAGCAACAATGCCTCTTTTTCCCAGCACCAGTTTTCCATAAATTGGCTAGGCAATTCAACTGCATCCCATTCTACTCCGTTAATCCCGGAAACGCCTAAGTAATCAACCTGAGTTAACATATGATGTAAGCCATGTCCAAATTCGTGAAATAGGGTTTGTACATCATCATGATTTAACAGAGCAGGATGTGATTCGGAAGGAGGCGTAAAGTTACAGACTAAAAATGCCACCGGGAACTGTGTCCCCTCAGCTGTTTTCTTTCTGTTGACGCAATCATCCATCCAAGCGCCTCCGCGTTTTTTAGGTCTGGCAAATAAGTCAAGATAGAATCGGCCGCGCAACTGTCCATTCATGTCATGAATTTCATAAAAACTCACATCTTCATGCCAAGTATCGAAATTATTTATGCCGGAAATTTTTATGCCAAACAGTTTTTCGACGATAGCGAACAACCCGGATAATACTTTATCAACCGGAAAATAAGCTTTTACTTCTTCTTGAGATAATTGATATAAATGCTGACGCATTTTTTCTGAAAAATAGCCAATATCCCAGGCTTGTAAGTCATGAATTTGGTATTTTAACGCTGCAAATTCCTTTAATTCCGATAGATCTTTTCTCGCTTGGCGCCAAGATTTATCTGCTAAATCCTCCAGGAAATTCAATACCTCGGTAGTATTTTTAGCCATTTTGATTGCCAAGGAATATTCAGCATAGTTTTTAAAGCCTAGTAAAAGCGCTTTTTCATGACGAAGCGCTAGAGTCTGTTCCATGATTTCGGTATTATCCCATTTTCCTGCATGCGGACCTTGCTCAGAGGCGCGGGTGCAAAAAGCCTCATAATGTTCACGGCGCAATTGTCTGTCGTCAGCATATGTCATGACTGCTAAATAGGAGGGAAATTGCAGATTGATCATCCATCCCTCTTTACCTTCTGCAGTTGCAGCTTGTTTAGCCTGCGCCAATGCTGATTCAGGCAGGCCGGAAAGTTCTTCTATATCAAGTATGTGTTTGTGCCAGGCATTTGTTGCGTCCAGTAGATTTTCTTCGAACTGACTGGATAGTTTGGATAGTTGTTGATTGATTTCTTTAAATCTTTCTTGTTGATCAATAGGAAGATCAACGCCTGACAAATGGAAGTCACGTAAGGCATTAACGATGACTTTTTGTTGGGCATTATTGAGTTTGGTGAATTCCGGGCTTTCTTTTAAAGATTGATACGCATTACATAGCTTCCGGTTCTGACCGACCTCAGTTGAATAATCACTCAGTTTGCTTAAACAAGCATTGTAAGCTTCACGTAAGGCATCGTTATTAGTTACAGCATTCATGTGACTGACTGGGGACCAGGATTTGTTTAACTGATCTTCAGCTGCGTCTATAGGTTCTATTAAATTCTGCCAAGTAAAAGCTAAATCCGAATTGAGGACTTGATCAATAGTTTTTCTGGCATGACTTAGCCGTTGATCTATTGCCGGTTCAATATGCTCAGGTCTGATTTTTGAAAATTGGGGTAGCTCAGTAATTTCTAATAAGGGGTTGTTCATAGTTTTGAGAAATGGTTTTTTGATAAATTAATATGTCTTATTTGGAGTCAAATGCATCCATATTCAATTGGGATTAAAGCTTTTCACTAAAATTTAGGGCTTAGATGTCGAATAATACGGCCTGAGTTGTTGGCTGCAGTCAATAGGTAAATAATATCAGGGTATGGAAATAGCGAAGCTTAAGTTTTAAAAAAACTAAGTGCTTCAGCTATCTGGTGCTTGGAATCCAGTAAGGCTTGTAAAGACATTTCGGGAGTTAAGGCAAAATTGCCAAGCTTATGAAATGCGGGTAATGTATAAATAGGAGGAAGTTTGTGTGTTTGAGATGAGCCCAGTAGACTATGCAGTTTTGCCAGCAAGACAATATCATTTAGTTGCAGGTTTTCACCATCATCATAATACCAGTTGGCAGTTTGAACGGGAATTTGCTGAATTCTGGCAGGAAAACGCCAACTTTTAAGTATGCTAACGCCGAGCGTGCCTTCCAAAACTTCAATACTTTGATCAAGTTCGGATTCGTTATACAGATTCGAATCAAAAGTTTCTGCAAAAGTTATCACAGGCAAAGCGCCAATATTATGGATTAAGCCGGCTAGTAACGCTTCATCAGGGTCTACGCTTTTGCTGATTCCTGCCAAAGTAAAACTAAGGCTGGCGACGTAAATGCTTTGTTTCCAAATGCTCTGAATTTTTTTATTTAGCTGTTTGTTGTTACTAATAAACAAGTTTTTTAGGCTGATGCTGGTGACTAGGTTTTGGGTGTTTTTGATGCCTAAGCGATTAACAGCATCCAGGCAGCTGGCAGAAGGATTTAGTGATCTGTACAATGGACTATTGACAACTTGAATCAGTTTTGAAGAAATGACTGAATCAAGATTAATGATTTTTACCACATCTATGATGTCAATCTCCTTTTGCAAAGCCGTTCTTAGTCGTAAAGCAATATCAGGCAAACTTGGAACACGCAATTCATTACGACGATAGGTCTGACAAATACCTTGAAAAAAAGCGCTTCCAGCTAATTCTTCAGGTTCTTCTCCGGGATTAATGATTGGGTTGTTTGTGGCAATTTGACTGTTTTTTAAAGCATCCAGAGGGATGTAAACTATGTTGACCGGAGTTTTGGCAAAAGCGCTTAATTTATATTCGCAACCGGTAGACAAAGGGTAACAAGCTTTAAAGGTTTCTGAATCAACATAATAGCCTTCTCCATTGCCCGCTTCCAGAAACACTTCTCCTTTTTGAAGATAGGGGAGTGAGTCTGTGAGATCACCCCTAGTAAAAATAACATCACCGGATTGGAAGTATTGAGTTGAAATGTGCATTGCATTCAATTTTTCCAAAGAAAGTTCGCCTATGGGTATTAATTTCTTTAGAAAAGCTACCGGTAGTTTGATAGTATGACTGAATGCGCCCGATATTTCGTCAGTTTTTGGGGTTGCCGTAGGTTTTTTAAAAAAATTCCAGAACATGGATTAATGAGATAGTATGCTGATAGCAGACTGAATTTTTGCTTTGGAATTATGTAGAATTTCTAAACTGTTTTCTGGCGAAAGCGCCATGTTTTTTAATTTACTGCTGGCAGGAATGGCGGTAATGGCAGGTAAATCATTTGAGCTTTTCTTGCCTATCAAAGCATGCAAGCGAGAAAGTACAACTATATCAGTTAAACTTAATTCATCTGAACTATTTTGAAACCAGTCGTCGGATTTTAAAGCCACATCAATAAATGCTGGTGGAAATGCCCATTCTTTAAGAACGGCAGCTCCTACAATTCCTTTTAGGATAGGTATAGCTTGTTTTATTTCAGCGTCGTTAATATATTCGCTAGGTAAATTGGCTACAAAACTTAAAAACGGTAATAGACCAATATCACAGATTAATCCGGCAAGAAGCGCATCCTCCGGATTTTGTTGTTGGCTGCTCGCCGCCAAGGTATGGCATAGTACCGATAAATTAATGCTTTGTTTCCATTGGGTTTCTAAATAATTCTTTAGAAGTGGAGATTTGGTTCTAAAAAGTTTTTTTAGACTAAGTGAGGTTACCAAGCTACGTGTT
>CAVUMJ010000190.1:0-14125 GCA_963741375.1 uncultured Pseudomonadota bacterium | reverse complement strand
GACGCTCCCATTCTGATCCTTGATGAAGCTACATCTGCACTTGATAATGAATCTGAGCGGTATATTCAAGCCGCTCTGAACAAGGTCATGAAAGGCAGAACCACTTTGGTCGTTGCACATCGATTATCTACTATTGAATCTGCAGACTTAATCCTAGTGATGGATAAAGGTCAAATCATTGAACAGGGAACCCATCAGGAGTTATTAGCCAGAAACAATGCTTACACCAGACTTTACAATATGCAATTTCAAGAAAAATAGAATGGTTTGATAATCGGCGTTTCCTAACATTTCATACGCGCTGAAACAGATAAAACCCAACCTCTCCGGCAGTTTGGCTTTTGAGCAATTGCCAGTTAGATGGGATATCAGCCAAATGCAGTTGCTTTTCTGCTTCGATATAAATTTTAGCATAGTCAGCCAAACAGCCTGATTGCTCCAACAACCTACAGTTTGGCGCAATCAGGTTCTGTCCAAATGGCGGATCAAGAAAAACCAAATCGTATTTTTCAGCCTGAGATTGCAAAAATCTAACAACATCATTCGTTACCAAAGTGATTTGATTCGCCGCCAATGCGGTAATATTTTCCTGGATTTTCTGACAGGCCTTAAGATTATTTTCCACCTGCACCACACTTTTCGCACCTCTGGAAGCTGCTTCAAAGCCTAATGCGCCGCTGCCGGCATACAAATCCAGGCAGCAGCTATTGACTACATCAACCTGTAACCAGTTAAACAGCGTTTCTCTGACTCTAGAAGGTGTAGGCCTTAACCCAGGCGTATCATTAAATTTAATTTGCCGGCTTCGCCAAATTCCACCGATTATACGTAACCTGCTTTCCACATTATTTGCTACCTACAGTGACAGTTTGCAGTAATTCCGGACGAATACGGCGCTGAAATGCATCCTTGATATCCTGAGCGCTGACAGATTCAACTTTACTTTGAAAAACATCCAGATAATCCAGCGGCTGCTGGTAAAAACCTATCATCGTGACATAATCGGTTAATTTACTATTGGTATCTATACGCATTGCAAATCCACCAGTGATATTTTGTTTAGCCGCACTCAACTCGGCTTCACTTGGACCCTTATCAAGAAAATCTCGTAATACCGAGTCCATTACTTCAATGGCTTTATTTGTCTGGTCATTGCGAGTTTGTAACCCCATGATAAAGGGACCCTGTCTGAATAATGGCGAAAACTGACTGTATGCACTGTATGCCAAACCACGTTTTTCACGAACTTCTTCAAACAATTTCGAGACCATGCTGGCGCCGCCCAAAATATGGTTGCCAACATATAACGGAAAATAATCCGGATCTTTACGATACACACCCGGCATACCGGTTAAGACATGAGTTTGCGAGGAGGGAAAATCAATATGCAGAAAACTAGCCTTGGCAGGCAAAGTGACTTGCGGTATTTCTGCCGGCCGCTCTCCAACCGGCAACGAATTCAGCAAAGATTCGGCAACTTGTTCAGCCTGCTGACGACTCAGATCACCAATGATTACTACAATCGCATTGGCAGAAACATAAAATTTTTGATAAAACGATTTTAGATCTCCAACCTCAAAACCGGCAACCGTTTGCACAACACCATCCTCCGGATGCGCATAAGGATGATCCTGATAAATAGCTTTATGAAAAGCAATGCTTGCCAATGCCGCAGGAGACTCCTCTCTATGCTTCAAAGCCGCAAGCGTCAGATTTTTCTCGCGTTGAAAGTCTACTTCGTTAAAGGCAGGCCTTGACAAAACTTCCCGAAATGTTGCCAAAGCTTTTTCAAACAAAACCTTATCGGTCAAACTGCGTAACGAAAGCCACGCCATATCTTCAGAAATACCATTGGAAAATGCTGCGCCAACAGAATCAAAACGATTGGCAACTTCATCAGCGCTCCACTCACCTGAACTTGTGCCTAACAAGGAAGAAGTCATGGAAGCGACGCCAAACTGAGCGTCATCTCTGGCGCTACCGGCATCGAAGGCAATACGGACATCCACCATCGGCAGGGATGGAGTTTGTACAAAGTACACACGTCCGCCATGCGGATTTTGCCAGTATTCAATCTTGACAGCCGCCCAACCGGACTGACAGACAATCAGCAGCAAAAAGCCTATCAGATTAAAACGCATGATGAACTCCTGTCAATTTGGCTGGTTTTGTTGATTCTGTGATGGGTTGAGGTTCAAGATAGGCAATGCTGAGATTATCTTCGATTAAATATTTACGCGCCACTTCCTGTACCTGTTCCGCCGTAACCTGATTTATTCCGGCAACATATTCATTCGCTTTTTGCCAGCCTATTCCGACAGTTTCCAACATACCCAATTCCATAGCCTGATAAAAATTGGAATCCTTTTGAAATACATCTTTAGCGGAAACCTGGGCTTTAATACGCTGTAATTCATCATTGCTGACTAACTCGCTCTTAAGGTTGAGCACTTCCTCCTGCAAAGCGTATTCCATATCAAACACATTATGACCTTCCGCAGGGGTTGCCTCCAACATAAATAAATCAGTCATTCTGGAAGTTAAATCATAATTAGCGCCTGCAGAGACAGCAATTTCCTTACCCCTGATCAATCTGGAGGGTAAACGCGAACTATTGCCGCCATCCAGAATTGCAGCCAGAACCTCCAAGGCATAGGCTTCCCATTCCGGTTTGGCTGTTTTAAGTACCGGGACTTTATAACCCATCATAATATAAGGCAGTTTTGCAGGCGCTTTAACCGTAATTCGCTTGACGCCTTTCTGTTCGATCTCGTCTTGAGGCTTAATAGGCTTAATGATACTTGGCTGTAGACCTGAAAAATATTGCTCAGCCATTTTCATCACTTGCTCAGGATCTATATCGCCGACAACAACCAGCGTTGCATTATTAGGAGCATACCATTGCTGATACCATGATTGTAAATCTTCGACTTTATAATTGGCAATATCGCTAGGCCAGCCAATTACCGGATTTTTATAAGGGCTGTTAGCAAAAGCGACAGCGTTGAATTGTTCAAGAGTTTTGGCGCGGGGCTGATCATCAGTACGCATTCGGCGCTCTTCGGTAACCACTTGCAATTCTTTTTCCAACTCATCGGCTTTCAGTTCTAAATTACGCATACGATCAGCTTCAAGTTTAAAACTGATTTCAAGCCTGGTCTTTTCCATAGTTTGAAAATATGCTGTGTAATCGTTACCCGTAAAAGCATTCTCCGACCCTCCATTTTGTGCAATGATGCGAGAAAACTCTCCGGGAGGATACAATTTGGTGCCTTTAAACATCATATGCTCCAGCATATGAGAGATGCCGGTAATTCCTCCGGTTTCATAGCTGGAACCAACTTTATACCAAACTTGCGAAACTACAACGGGAGCACGATGATCTTCTTTCACCAAAACTTTCAACCCGTTAGCGAATATTTGTTCTTGCACTTTGCCATTTTCGGCGTGAACAGTTAGAACAGGACATAACAGCATCAACGCCGCGAGCCTATATTTCATAAATTCCTCTTTAGTAAAAAATTTAAAACTTGTGATGATTTCAATAATCAATGGTTCACTGTTATTCTATATCTTTAAAGACCAAAGATACTATCCGGAAACGAATGACTAACCAAAACAATGTACTTTCCTGGAAAAATTATTTAGCTCTCTGCAAGCCAAAAGTTGTGGCGTTAATCGTGTTTACCACTATCGTAGGCATGTTGTTAGCTGTACCCGGCATGCCGCCGCTGACTAATTTTTTCTACGGCTCCATAGGCATTGCCCTTGCGGCCTCTTCAGCTGCGGCGATCAACCACTTTCTCGATCAAAAAGCCGATGCGGAAATGACTCGCACCATGAACCGCCCTTTACCTAAAGGTGAACTAAACTCCAGACAAGTACTGCTTTTTGCCGGCTTAATTGGCTTGCTTGCCATGGCCTTACTGATTATAAAAGTCAACATCCTGACTGCAATGCTGACTTTTTTATCTTTAATCGGCTACGCAATTATTTACACAGTTTATCTAAAAAAAATGACGCCACAAAATATAGTCATTGGTGGCGCAGCCGGCGCGGCGCCGCCCATTCTGGGATGGACAGCCATAACTGGAGAAGTGCATCCACATGCTTTGCTGCTTTTTTTAATAATTTTCGTTTGGACCCCCCCGCATTTTTGGGCGCTGGCTATCGCCAGACGCGAGGAATATGCCAAAGCAGAAATACCCATGCTGCCGGTTACCCACGGCGTGGAATTCACCCGCTTACAAATTTTGCTGTATACCATTTTATTATTAATTACCACTTTGCTGCCTTATTTAACTGGAATGAGTGGTCTGATATATTTATTATCCGCTGTCATTTTGGGGGTTGGGTTTATTTATTACGCCATTCAGATGATGCGTAAAAAAGACAATAAAACCGCTATGCGTACTTTTGGTTATTCGATTGTCTATCTCATGCTAATTTTTGCTGCACTGTTAATCGACCACTATCTACCTGTGTCGCTATCATGACCCTAGCAATTCAAGAACATCCTTTTGCTGAATTCATCAAGATACTGGGTAAAGGCAAAAAAGGCTCCAGACCACTTACTCAGGAGGAAGCCTATCGCGCAATGAAAATGATATTGGCTGATCAGATTGAACCCATACAGTTAGGCGCATTTTTAATGCTAATGCGCATTAAGGAAGAAACCTGCGAAGAATTGGCAGGTTTTGTCACCGCCGCCAAAGAAACATTAGATTATTCGCACCTAACTATCCCGGTTGATCTGGATTGGTCATCTTATGCCGGTAAACGCCGCCATCTGCCCTGGTTCATCTTATCTGCATTGTTACTTGCTCAAAACGGCGTCAAGGTTCTGATGCATGGAGCAGACGGGCATACTGCAGGTAGAGTTTATACTAAAAAAGTCCTGAATAGCTTGGGTATTAAAGATGCCGTTAATTTTTCTGAAGCGGAACATCAACTTTTAGAACACAATTTCAGCTATTTATCGTTAGCTTATATTTGTCCAAAACTCGATGAAATGATTAATTTACGTCCTTTAATGGGTTTACGTTCGCCGGTTCATACCCTGGTTAGATTGTTGAATCCTTTAAACGCTCCATACAGCATCCAAGGCATTTTTCATCCAAGCTACCGGCAGGTACACCAAAAAGCGGCACTCCTGCTTAATCTTCCTCATATGGCGGTCTTAAAAGGCGAGGGAGGCGAAACAGAACGGAACCCGGATACTGAATGTCTGGTCCAAAGTGTACATGACGGCCAGCTAAGTGACGAAATTTGGCCAGCCATGTTTGAACGCAGGCACATGAAAGCTGAAAGTTTGGATACTTTACAATTAAGTCAGGTCTGGAATAACGAATTAAACGACGAGTTTGCTGAAAAAACAATTTTAGGCACCACTGCCATAGCCTTAAAATTATTAGGCAAGGCAGAAAATCAAATGCAAGCTCAACGATTAGCTGAAGATTATTGGCGCAATCGCCAGCCACTTTTGCAAATTTGCAACCAATATTGATCTATCCAAGCAGTTTCAGCTGAATTGCTTGAACTTAACAAACGCCAAATTTTGGAATAGCTTTAATGTCACTGTCTATTTTCAAATATCGCAAACCTATCAAGGTAGAAGTCATTTTGACCTTTACCCAAATCACTTCCACGTCGGCATGTATATTGAGCTGCTCAAATTCGATACGGGTAACCTGACCGGTTGCAATCTCAAGTTGTTCAGGCATGCTTATCATCAATCCCGATACCGAGGCATTTTCAGTCATAAACGCATAATCGCGGCCATTAAACTCAATGCGCCCTAACGCAGCAAATTTTTTGCGGTAAGCGCGGCTCCGGTACATCAAGTCATCTATTTCATAAGCAATATTCCGAAATTCCATCCCAATCTGAAAACCACTATTTATTGAAGTAAATCTGGCAATTTCAGCTTCACCCGTCATACCCATTTCAGGAAAATAAACATCAATCACCGAAGAAACTTTCATAGCGTCCGAAAGGTCTTTGACATTATGTAAATTTGCATCATATTTCAATTCAGCCAATACACCGGTAAGAGAAAGATTTAGCATGCGGATACCATATTCTTGCTCCCCTAAAAATATTTGGCCTAAGCTAGTCAAACTTTTCCGGTAGGCGCGATTTCCCGTATTGGTTTTTGATTCCATAATTTAACCTCACAAATATAACTTGGTAACCAGGATTTTAATCAGCATGAAATACAGGTATTTAGTCATGACAAGTCTAGTATGTTTATCTGCTTGCACAACTTTGCCTCCAAAAAATACCGACAATATCTGCCAAATATTCCGGGAAAAAGACGATTGGTATGAAGCCAGTTTGAGTTCAGCCCAACGATGGGGCATTCCTATTGCCGTACAAATGGCCATTATCCATCAGGAATCCCGTTTTGTTGCTGATGCGGAACCTCCCCGCCCACTCATTCTCGGCTTCATTCCTTGGTTTCGTTCCAGCAGTGCTTATGGTTATCCTCAAGCCAAAGATGAAACCTGGACAGATTATCAAAACAAAACTAACAACTGGCTGGCTAGCAGAGAGGACTTTGCTGATAGCTGCGATTTTGTGGCATGGTATTGCGCCACCAGCCAAAAAAAATTAGGCATATTGCCAACAGACGTCAATAATCTGTATTTAACTTATCACGAGGGCTTTACCGGATATAAACGTAATAGCCATCTACCAAAACAATGGCTTATCAATACTGCAAAAAAAGTTCAACAACGGGCGGAAAGTTATGATCAACAATTATCTAATTGTAGAGAAGAGCTGGAGTCAAAAAACTGATAAACTATTCCGAGGGTGCCTCTAAAAATTCAAATGTCTAAGCCAGACAAGGCGCAAGCAAAAAATACGACGCGCAGACGCGCATATGAGATTTGTAAGGAGTATTTTTTGATCGCAACGCCGTATGGCGACAACAGTTGGATTTTTAGAGATGCCCGTAAAATAGTTAATCAAAACAATGAGGAGTATCTGTGAAAATTTTTAATCCGCGTCTAATCGCAATATTGACCACTTTTTTAATTGGACTTAGTGTATATTCCATGGCAAATGCTATATCTCCTGAAGAAAACAAAGCTGCCGGAGAAGCATTTCTGGCTGATAATGCGACAAAACCGGGAGTTGTAAAAACTTCAAGTGGATTACAATATCAAGTGATTACAGAAGGTAATGGCGCCACACCAAACTCTACCAGTAATGTAACTGTGCACTATCAAGGCACAACCATTGAAGGCAAGGAATTTGACAGTTCCTACAAACGCGGTGCGCCAGCAACCTTTCCTTTAAATCGAGTCATCCCCGGCTGGACTGAAGGCTTACAATTAATGAAGGAAGGCGGCAAAGCCAAGCTTTTTATTCCAGCCAACCTAGCCTATGGTGAACGTAGCGTAGGCAAGGATATCAGCCCAAATTCCGCTTTAATTTTTGTGGTGGAATTAATCAAAGTTAATTAATTTAACACCGGTTCGATTAAGCTCATTGGTATTATTCATACCAATGAGCTGCAAGCAGATTCACATCGCCTAACTTGAGCGATTCCAATATCCGATTAGACTTTTCATCATGGCATTTCGAGCCAAAACCAATATATATTGCTTAACAAAAGCTTCCTTATTACTCATAGCATATATTGACAATTATGCGTTACAATGCCCAAATAAAGTAATTAAGGGAAATCATTACTCAAGTAAAAGGACAATTTTTGATCCCAAATGCCAAATGTTTTCCCTAATAGCCGATCTTATTTTTGGAAACAAGGCTTATTTAGCAAACCGAATTAATATCGTTGCATTGCAGATTCAGATGCCGAATTTAGGCTAACGACATAGTTTTCCCTTTACCTAACCTAACGAGTACGCCATGTCAGAAAATATTTCAAACAATGCATTAATTCTTGCTCTGCTTTCCCTCAACGGCGAGATTTCCATCCAAAAAGACTATTTGGAATCTGATGATATTCCTGAAGATGACATTAGCGAAGAAGAAGAAGTCTTGGATGACCTCGAACAAGCTTTTATGGAATTTGTTGATCTTTATAAGTCACGCGCAAAATCAGATAAATCCTTACCTGACCTAGACGAATTACTGGCTGGAGAAGTCTGATTTGTGGCAGTTCTCTATGGCATAAAAAACTGCGATACCGTTAAAAAAGCTCGCGTTTGGCTTGATAAGCAGCAAATTGAATATCAATTCCATGACTTTAGAGTTGATGGCCTGGATGCAAATTTGCTGCAAAGATTTATTGATGAACTAGGCCTGGATGCTGTACTCAATCAGCGTAGCAGCAGTTGGAGGAATCTAAGCGAAGAGCAAAGGCTTAATTTATCTCCTGATAAGGCATTTCAACTTTTGTTGGCCATTCCAACTTTGATTAAACGGCCTATTTTAGATATTGATGAAAAACTGATAGTCGGCTTTAGCACTGACTTTTACCATCACTCATGACCGATACGCTTACACTTTTGACGGAATTAATCGGCCGGGCCTCCGTCACCCCTGAGGATGCCGGCTGTCAGCAAATACTTGCCACTCGTTTAAGCAATCTTGATTTTGATATCGAATGGCTTAACTTTTTGGATACTCAAAACATCTGGTTAAGGAAAGGCCAACATTCTCCATTGTTTGTATTTCTTGGCCATACCGATGTCGTCCCAAGCGGACCATTGTCTGCCTGGGACTCCCCACCGTTTGAAGCCAACATTCGTCACGGCAAATTGTATGGACGAGGCGCGGCCGACATGAAAGGCAGCATCGCCGCTTTTGTCACTGCACTGGAAAGATTCATAACTCAACATCCTGATCATAAAGGTTCAATAGCCGTACTGCTAACCAGCGATGAAGAAGGTAACGCTAGTAACGGCGTCATCAAAGTAATAGAGGTCTTGCAGAAACGCCAGGAAAAAATTGACTGGTGTCTGGTAGGGGAACCGTCCAGCAATAAAATTACCGGAGATGTGATTCGGGTAGGCAGACGCGGATCTTTATGCGCCAAATTAACCATATTTGGAACACAAGGTCATGTTGCCTATCCGGATTTAGCCGACAATCCAATTCATCGTTTCGCTCCTGCCTTAAAAGAATTGACTGAAGTAGCCTGGGATCGGGGCAACGATTACTTTCCGCCAACCAGCTTACAGATTTCCAATATCAATGCCGGTACTGGTGCTGAAAATATTATACCCGGCTCTGTTGAAGTCCAATTCAACCTGCGATTCAGCTCGGAACTGGATGAATTATCGATAGAATCACTCACCAAGGCCATTCTGGACAAATACGATTTTAAATACGATTTGCAATGGCGTTTGTCGGGCAGGCCATTTTTAACCCAGGACGGTGCTTTAAAAGCGGCCACTCACGCAGCAATTAAAACAATTTGTGATTTTGAGCCTCACGATGATACTGGTGGCGGCACTTCGGATGGCCGTTTTATTGCGCCTACGGGAGCGGAAGTGATTGAACTAGGGCCCATTAACGCAAGCATACACAAAGTCAACGAGCATATTGGCCTGGATGAACTTGAAAAACTCAGTAAAATTTATGAGCAGATTTTAATTAACCTGTTAAGTTAATTCTTGCTTGGCATTTTCGTCTTTCCCCCTTTAAAACTGACTGGGTCAGTCGGATCGAATCCAATCAATCCAGGCGGAACGATACTTTGCGGCCACTAATCGAATAAACGCTCAAACTCGGTGACCGCCATTGGCTTACCAAACAAATATCCCTGTCCACGCAGGCAACCGTATTTCTTTAACAGCTCAAATTGTTCATTGGTTTCCACCCCTTCTGCGAGAGTAGTTAATCCCAAAGCATCTGCCAAATCGATGATAGCCTTGACTATCGCGGCATCATCAGGATCATTAGTCATATCATTGACGAATGAACGATCAATTTTAAGTAAATCTACGTTGAATGACTTTAATCTGCCTAAAGAAGAGTAATCTGTTCCAAAATCGTCAATCGCCAGTTTAAAGCCATTCTGTTGTAACTGATTCAGAATTTCCTTAATAGAATCAGGATACTGAGCCAAGCCGCCCTCAGTGATTTCCAGCTCCAAATATTCTGGCGGAACATTATATTCCCGAACCAGTTCGACTACTCGTTCAGAAAAATTAGGATGAATAAGTTGATGTATCGAGACATTAACAGCTAAATATTGAATTTTTACCGTTTGCTGTTTTAACCAAAGCTGTAGCTGACAGCAAGCTTGTTCTATTACCCATTCCCCAATACTGACAATTAAGCCGCTCTCTTCAGCCAAAGGCACAAACTGTACCGGTGAAACACTGCCTAATTCCGGGCTATTCCAGCGTAATAATACCTCTGCCCCAATAATGGTGCTATCACTCATATTAACTAACGGTTGATACATTAAGGATAATTCACCATTCTCCACTGCATATCGCAAAGCATGATTCATACTCAGCTTGTTTTTTAATGCCAAGGCCAATTCACTCGAATAAAAACGATACGTATTTCTTCCGGCGTTTTTGGCTTCGTACATGGCTGTATCAGCCCGCTGAATTAGATCACTGACGATTTCAGCATTATCCGGATATATGACTATGCCAATACTGCCGCCGCCATAAAAGGTATATCGCTGATAGTGATGACCTTCACTGAGTTGCCGCAAGATGTTGTCGGCAACAATTTTACAATTCTCGATAACATTGATTGTCGAAGTCCCGTCCAGATCTTTCAGCAAAACCACAAATTCGTCGCCGCCCAATCTGGCCAAAACATCACTTTCCCTTAAGCAACTTCGGATTCTTACGGCCACCGTCTTCAACAATTCATCTCCGGCATCATGTCCCAGAGTGTCGTTGACTTCCTTGAAACGATCTAAATCAATAAAAAGCAAAGCCAATTTAGTGCGGTTGCGTTTGGCCTGCATAATGGACTGTTCAAGCCTGTCATAAAATAAAGTACGGTTGGCCAATCCGGTCAGACTATCAAAATACGCCAACTGCCGAATACGCTTTTCAGCTTCTTTTTGATGGGTTATATCCGCAAATGCCGATATATAATTTTTAATTTGGCCTTTATGATCATAGACCACGGTGATGCTTAACCATTGCAGAAAAATTTCACCATTCTTCTTGCGATCCCAGACTTCACCTTGCCAATTGCCGTTTTCCTTTAATTGTTTGGCAATATCCGCATAGAAAACTTCATCATGGCTAAGGGAACTAAATACTGTAGGCAGCTTTCCTCTCAAATCGTCTATCGTATATCCGGTTACAGTTGTAAAAGCCGGATTAATATTGAGAATTTTATTTTCCGCATCGCCAACTATTAAACATGTCAGACTATGATTGAATACCGTATTGGCAAGCCCGAGATCAATAAGAGTTTGTTTGGACCGTATTAACTTAGCTAAAGTTGAAGCCAATACTTTTAAAATATCAGCATCAACAGGCTTAAAGCAGCAATCAGTTTCAAGATAAAAATTCAAAAATCCGTTTAATCGCTTTTCGAATATTAACGGAATCAAATAATGACTATGCTGTGCTTTATCAATACAGACAGACACACCAATCTGAAGATGACTGAAATTTTGCTCATCCTGACTACTAGTGATTTGTGATTGACAAAAGGGACAATCAGTTTTTTCCAAGATTTGCGGACGAATATCTTCATATTTATCTACCAGAACAACACGTTTAAAATCTACATCATTGGAATTTCTAAGAAAAACTCCACCTTTCATCACAACTTTCAACCAGCTTATATTAATAATTATTTTTATGGCGTGACTAAGTAACTCTTCCAAATCGAGACCGTGTAACGGTAATGATAACAGTTGATTAATCGCATTTTGTGAATGCAGATTTCTTTCCGCTTCTTGCTGTTTCTGGTAAAGCCCGAACATGGCCTGCTGTAATCTCCATGCCACCGGAGATACGAAAAGCATTAAAAAAAACACATCCAAAGCAGACGCCGTTAGCACAGAGGTATTTTTCGGAACAACTACCGGCAACATGAGCATGATTGTCAACTCTGAAAGACCTACAATTAATAAGGTTTTCCATAGTGCAATACGCCTTTGTCTGATAGATGTAAATAAAGCAATTAACATAATCAAGACAGTCAGACTTGTAATCGAATAGGCTAAATCTTGATTATCCGCCCACCAAGAGTTGCTTGCAGGAATAACTCTGTCTGAGACAAAATCATTTGCAGACACCGCACTATAAAACATACTACTAATACTTAGTCCTAAAACCATTGCAA
Source organism: uncultured Pseudomonadota bacterium (assembly GCA_963741375.1). Taxonomy (GTDB): domain Bacteria; phylum Pseudomonadota; class Gammaproteobacteria; order Methylococcales; family Methylomonadaceae; genus Methylomonas. Next base: position 1,876 of record CAVUMJ010000190.1, on the reverse strand, counting down.
TATTGTTAGATATCAGAAATATCTTATTACCTGTTGGCCGGATTTCACTTAACCAAACTACCCCAAGCCAGACTAAAAAAGCCTGAACAGCAATGCTTGGTATAGCAATAATTTGAAAAAGTGTTTGCATTACAACCTGCTTTAAAGTTTTGTTAGTCTCAAATTCTCAAAGTCCCACGCCAGGAAATCTCAAGAATATAAGATTGTACGTTTACACTTAATCATTGGACTATTCAGCTGTTCCAAAACTTGCATATCCCTTTTCAGAAACAGTGCCGATCTCAAGTAGGCATAAAAGAAATCAATGTTCAGCATACGAATTTGGGTAAGCTTCATAACTATATGAATGAATAAACCCATTATTCTTAAAGTAAAAAAAGGGTACGCTTTAAACATGGGCTTAAGTGATTTGCCCTGAGAGTGTTTGAAACATTGAGTAATAATTTCCATATTCACTTTCATCCGGGAAATGATTGAAGTATAGATCAACCTAAATGTTTTTTGACCATAACAATTGGTCAAATATTCCTGTTGTCGACCAAACAACAAAATATTAACTAGTCAATATTTACAAATGGTTGTTAATGTAAAAGCTGTAGACTAATCAAGTTCAAGCCATGCCATGCCGCATTGATCAGTTGCACCAGCAAGAATAGGTTCGGACTTTCTGTTCTCCGGCAAATCTGCGATCTTGTGCTTTGCAGTACACGGCCAACAAACTTATCAATGAATTGGAGTTTAGCTCAATACCGTTAATCTGCAATTTAACATCCAACAAAAGTTGACTAAGCGCCATAAAACCAAATTTGTTTGCTAAAATTAATTTCATAGTGGACCCGATCAGCTGGAAACCAACTTTTTATCGCATCAGGGAAGTCAAGCTTATTAAATGACTGAACTATTTTTTTGCTTTTAATCAGTCGGTTAATCTTACAAATTACACTTACCTGGAGACAATCGATGCGTTTTTTATTACCTCAACCAATTACCATAGGCAAGATTCTGGATACTAGTATCAAACTATATCAGGCGGCCTTACCAAAATTGATTGCGTTCATTTTGATTAACCTTGTTTTTCAGGTAGGTTTTATTTTTTTGAGTATTTCTTTAAATATTGATTCAACCAAACCAGCCGCACAATTTGCTCAAATTCTTGCCAATCTGCCATTGCTGCTTAGTGTGGGGTTGATTTATTCATTTTTTTATTTTGCGATATTAGTTGGCATGATTTATCGAATTGATAATGTCGAAAACCAGCAGGAAGACAGCTTGCAAGAAGCTTTTCAATTTGGCTTAAAAAAAATCTTCGTTGTATTTTGGGGCTACATCCTCTTCGTGATTGCATTTGTACTCGGTTCTTTGTTGCTAATCATACCCGGCATTATTCTGGCTGTTTCCTTAAGTTTTTTCGCGTTCTTTATCGTTCTGGAATCTATGGGTGCCTACAAAAGCTTAAGAGCCAGCCATAGTTTGATTTGGGGGCATTGGTGGCGTACCTTGACGGTTTACATGGCTCCAGGGATAGTCATGATGATCTTGCTGATGTCCTTTGGCGCCATTACCAGTTTGCTGGGTTCTGCAACTAATCCGGTATTTCAGATTATCAATCAAGGCATATCTGCCTTAATTACCCCTTATTTTTTAGTGCTGGCTTATATTCAGTTTCACGATCTGAAATTGCGCAAATCCGGAGGTGACCTTGAACTGCGCCTGGGTAAATAATGCGCGGGCTGATTTTGATGCTGGGCCTTGCTGGTATGCCAGCGCAGGCCAGCCAACAAAATTTGCAGGATTGCCTGAAGCTTGCCAGGCAACAAGTTTCCCATACCGTTAATCTGCAAAACGATTGCCCGGAAGTTTTTAATGAATTGAAAAG
>CAVUMJ010000189.1:0-41226 GCA_963741375.1 uncultured Pseudomonadota bacterium | reverse complement strand
ATCTTGTAATCGGTAACCAGTTCAAAACTTGGCAAGTCCATTACCGTTCCGGTTTTTCCGGTGTTATCCTGGTAGGCCGCCATGAAATTATTGAAGTAAAGACCTTTTTCCATCGCGGCCGCCATTGCAAAATCACCGTAAAATCCAGGCGTATAATTACTGTTGCCGCCTTCGGTTGCCCCGATTTGCGTCGAAAACATCAACAATAAAAAATATAAATTTTTCATTCGGATAATAGCTTATTCCAGTCAAATAAAGTCAATTCAAAAACAACGGATAAGCGATAGCAACATTCAGCATTTTTGTACTGGAAATACTTAATTTGGCTGAACTGGAAGCTAGAGAGGATGAGTCGACAAGCTAATGCCGAGGGGTTATCCAAGTTGATTATTTGACGAGTACAATCTCAATTACCACTCAAAGTTCTGAGTGTCTCCCTTCCTGCAAAAAGATTACTCGATTTTACGTTGCCGGTCACTATTGATATCTATGGGAAAATCAAGGTTTCTGGAAGTCTCCGCATCCGGTTCTACGCCTAAAGCTTTGGCTAAATTATAATAGGCGTTGATTCGATTGGTAGCAGCCGTGTAATAATCCAGCATGACCGACTTGTAATCTCGTTGCGCCTGGATAAAATCCAATACTGTAGTACCGCCTTTGTTATAGGCCATTTCGAGTCTCTCGCGCACTTGGCGAGCCCGTTCCAGCAACTCGCTTTCATAGCGTTTAACGATAAAGTCCGAACTTTTCCATGAAGCCAAAGAGTTTTCTACATCTGAACGGACAGTCAGTTCGGTTTGTTCGGCTGCTAATCGCATCTGGTTTAGATTGACTGCGGATTGACTTTCCTGGCCTTGATACTGATAAAACACCGGTAGCGGAATAGAGACGCCAACAAAATATGTATTCAGGACATTGTTGCCAGGATCTCGGGCCTCTCCGGCATTAATGGTGATATCAGGAAATTTCAAGCGGCGAGCGTGAATTAAATCCTTGTCCGCCTGATCGGCTCTTTGCTTATCTCCCTGTAAATCAGGCCTCAAGGCTAAAGCTTTATTCAGCAAGGTTTCGGCTGGTAGATTTTGACCAATATCCTTAATCTCCGGCCAGTGTTCATCAGCGAGAAATTGCATGCTTTTATCCGGCCAGTTAAGGATGACGGCTAGTGTGGCTTGGGCTTGTTCAATGGCGGCATCGGCATTATCGAGGTCCGACTGAGCCTGCATGGCTTCGATCTCGATACGCAGCAAATCCGATTCGGCAATAGCGCCGGCTTGGTGTTGTAAACGATTGCTTTGGACAATTTCTTTGTAATAATTGACTATTTCCTGAGAAAGCCAGCGGTTTTTCTGGGTCTGCAGCAGATTGTAATAGGCTCCCCTGACCATATTGGTAAAAATTCGTACAGCATCCCGAAAATCGCTTTCCGCAGCTTGGGTGGCTATGGCGGCGCTTTGCATCCGCAAGCCGCGTTTGCCGGCCATTTCAATCAATTGACTGAATGTCCACCACTCTCCTGGGCCGCAGTTAGCGCTTTGCCCGGGAGCCAAACTGGCGTTGGCGGTACAGCCTATGGAGCCGCCCACGTTTAAAGAGCCTGGCGCTCCGGGAGCATTACTGGACAGGATTTGGTTCGGGTTCTTACTCAGTTCGTATACTTCTAAACTTAGGGTAGGATTAGGTATGGCTGAAGCAATGATTTCGTTGGCCATAGCGTTTTCAATGTTGTAGCGGGCCAGCAATAAATCCAGGTTACGCTGGTAAAAAAGCGCTATGGCTTGTTTTTCCGTCAAAGTCACCGGCTCTGCCAGAAGCGGGGAGGAAAACAACCAAATTAAAAATAAAAACAAACCATAGCGCCCAGCCGGGCGAATTGCCAGATGTCGGAGCATTCGTAAAAAACTGGGTTGGTCGGTTTCTAGGATCATATTTGTTCTAAAGAGATTCATTCATTCCGGACTTAGAACTGTAGGCTGTTGGATGATGAGATAAATGTTAAGGTTAACCAATTTCAATCTGTCCGAATATCATCTGCTAGCTTCACTTGTGAGGGCTGCATTGTCGTGTCGGCTTAACCTTCCTACTCTGTAGGCTTTAACAAAAAATTTTGCCCGGCATCTATTCATCCACAAGCCGCAGGTGATTATTCCTTGTTGGCTAGTGCCGACGAGCCGCTATTAAATACGTCGTCTTTCAGCATTTTGTCGTATAGGAGGTTGATTAAATCCCGCCAGACTACTTCCTGCTGATCTTTGCCGGTTAACCATAACTTGATAGCCGTAAACGGTATCGGCCACATCCAGCCTTCGCCGTCCTGTTGCGCAACATATGTCTTTAAGGTTTTACCTTCGGTGTTGCGAATGTTGGCCTCCAGAAAATCAGTATTGGTTTGGTAGATGCCGGGGGCTATGGGGCCATAAAAAGTACCTATCACCGCGGCTCCAACCACGTAATCGGTCATACCGTTCACGGTGGAATTGTCACTGGGTTTGTTGAAGTAATTTGGTTTAATCCGTGTCGCCCGCAAGGCTATAACCCAATCAGTATTAGCCAAAACTTGATCATCAACTAGGCCGTCCGCCACAATGACATTGGTGTTAGGTAGGCGTTTTTGGGTCTCCTGGGTTAAAACTGTCAGAAACTCAACCGGTAATCGCTGATTCCGCTGTATGACGATATAAAGCGAATGTGGCTGCGTTGGAGACACGGCTACGTCATCAGGTAATTTTTCCTGTGTAGCACAGCCTGATAATGAGGCTGCTGTTAACAAAAATAACGCTATTAGGGAATATTTCATGGTCTCACACTTTAAATAAAACTGTAGCCTTTATGGAGTAACCCGGAATCGACGGGGCGTGGGCTTCGATTAATCCCGATTCTCAGGTTACTTGCTATTTTTCCATGCTCACTATCATTGAATATTGCGCTGACGTTCGGTACTAATAGACATGGGGTTTTCGGTTTTCCGGATCAACTCAGCATCAGGCTCCACACCCAATGATTTTGCCAAATCATAATAAGCATTGATGCGATTAATAGCGGCGGTGTAATAGTCGAGCATGACTGACTTGTATTCGCGTTGAGCGTCAATAAAATCCAGCACCGTGGTGCCGCCCTTCCGGTAAGCCAGCTCCATGCGCTCTCGCACCTTTTGGGCACGCTCCAGCAATTCACTTTCATAACGCTGCACCACTTTGTTGGAGCTTTTCCACATTGCAACGGAATTGACCACATCGGCGCGTACGCCCAGCTCGGTTTGTTCTGCCGCTACCCGTAACTGATTGAGATTGACCATTGCCTGATTATTTTCACCCTGGTATTGGTAAAACAATGGCGCCGTGGCGCTTACTCCAAGGAAATAGGTGTTTTTGACGATATTACTGGGGTCGTTAGCTTGACCGACATTGAAAGTGAGATCGGGGTAGATTAATCGTTGGGCGCGGATTAAATCTTTTTCCGCCTGATCGGCTCTTTGCTTGTCGCCCAGTAAATCCGGGCGCTGAGTTAAAGCCTTATTGATTAACTGATCTCTTTGCAGAGTTTGGCCGATTTCCTGAAACGCCGGCCATTTTTCCTCGGCAACGAATTGCATGGTTTTATCCGGCCAGTTGAGAATTTGGCCAAGCGTGGCTTGCGCTTGTTCCACGGCGGCCTGGGCATTATCCAGATCTGAATTTGCCCGCATGCTTTCCATTTCTATACGCATAAAATCCGATTCAGCAATGGCGCCGGCTTCATACCGTAATCGGTTATCTTTGACAATATCCTTGTAATAATTAACGATTTCCCGCATCAGCCAGCGATTTTTCTGGGCTTGAACCAAGCCGTAATAGTCATCTCTGACCATATTGCTAAAAATTCTGACAGCATCGCGAAAATCACTTTCCGCCGCTTGAGTGGCGATAGCGGTGCTTTGCATACGTAAGCCACGTCTACCGGCCATTTCGATCAACTGCGTGAAGGTGTAATATTGTGCAGGTCCGCAATTATGATTTTGCCCGGTAGTTTGCAAGGTTTGACTACAACCTATAGATGTTGAATTTTGATTCATATTATGACCAAGCTCCAACATTTCAACCTGTAAAGTTGGGTTAGGAATGGCTGATGCGATGATCTCATTTGCTCTGGCGTTTTCAACGTTGTAACGAGCTGCCAAAAGATCCAGATTATGCTGATAAAACAATCCTAAAGCCTGTTGTTCCGTTATGGTAATCGGATCAGCTATGGCCATTACCGATAGTAATATCAGTATTGCAGCCGTTCCTAACCGAATTACCGGAAAGTGTTGAACCCACGTAATATAATTTTGATCACTGGTTTTCATGTCTGAACATTTAGACTTTTGATTGCAAAGCTGGGTAGGTCAAATTCCATCTCCTTATTCAGTTTTTTCATGGAAATGAGCCACTGGTTCCGGCAGACGGTTGTCTTTGTCGCTGGCAAATAATACGTACAAGGTCGGCAGCAATAATGCGCTCATGATCAAGTCAACAATTAATCCGCCGACGATGACAATGGCAAAAGGGCGTTGCGAGTCTGAACCGATATCATGCGACATTGCAGCAGGCAATAATCCAAGCGTTGCTACCAGCATAGTCATCATGATAGGCCGTAAACGAAGGACTGCCCCTTCCACTGCGGCTTCGGCAATTGGCATGCCATGCACGCGCAATTGATTTATGTATTCAACCATAATGATGCCGGTTTGCACTGACACGCCAAACAACGCTAGGAATCCGATTCCTGAAGAAACGCTAAAATGAGTTCCGGTGGCATATAAAGACCAAAGACCGCCTATTGGAGCTAAAGCAACATTCGTCATGACCAGCAAAGCCCATTTTATGGAGGTAAACATTGAAAACAAAATCAGAAAAATCATTAAAATAGTAAATGGCACCACAAACGTAAGTCTGGCCATAGCTCGTTGTTGGCTTTCATATTCTCCAGCCCATTTGATACTATAACCTTCAGGCAAAGTCACTTCCTGATTAACCAAATTAATGGCTTCTTCTACAGTTGAACCTAAGTCTCGTCCCCGTATACTGTACTTTATGGCAATATAGCGCTGACTGTCTTCACGGTAAATCATGGATGCTCCGTCATTCACTTCGATAGTGGATAACTGATTAAGTGAAACTCGTTCACCGCTTGGGGCTAGTAGCCGAATATTTCCAATATCCTCCAAAGTTTGACGAAAAGGCTCCTGGTAACGCACTACCAAGTCGAAACGGCGTTCACCTTGCAAGATTTGACTGACTGCACGGCCTCCAAGTGCTGTCTCAACCACATCTTGAACATTAGACACGTTGAGGCCAAAACGATCAATTTTTGTTCTGTCAACTTTAATATTGATGTTCGGTTGTCCAACAACTCTAAAGACACCAAGATCGGCCACACCTTTAATTTTACTCATTACTGCAACTATATCTTCAGCAGTCTCTTCAAGTTGCTTTAAGTCTCCGCCGTATAATTTAATGGCGAGCTGGCCTTTTACTCCGCTGACGGCTTCTTCCATGTTATCTGCAATTGGCTGTGAAAAATTCCAGATTACGCCGGGAATTTTTTCTAAATCGACATTCATGGCTTCAATTAGTTGATCTTTTGTTTGAAATTGGGGTCGCCAATCTTTTCTGAGCTTTAAATCAACGAAGTATTCAGTATTAAAAAAACCGGTAACATCAGTGCCATCGTCCGGACGGCCGTTTTGTGAAACTACTTGAGTTACTTCAGGATATCTAGCCAGTTTTTGTCTGGCTTCATTGACTATACGGCCGGATTCTGTTGGGCCAATACTGGAAGGTAAAGTTCCACGTACCCAGATAGCACCCTCATCAAGATGAGGGAGAAATTCAGAGCCAATTGCACCGCTAGTCCATAGTAATATGCTGCCTAGAAGAATTGAAGCGGCCACTGCAATGGCAAGCTTGCTACGGCCAATACACCATATTACCGCCCTTCTATATTCACGTTTAAGCCATTCTATGACCGGGTTGTGCCATTCGTCTGTACCTTTACGCATTAGAAAACTGGCTATCATAGGAATCATCACTATAGAAAATACTAGTGCTCCAAGCAAAGCAAATCCCACAGTCCATGCCATAGGGTGAAAAAGTTTACCTTCGACTCTTTGTAAGGTAAAAATAGGCAGATAAGCAGTAATAATGACGCCAATCGCGTAGAAGACAGGCCGTTGTACTTCGTGGGCTGCATGCGAAATAATTTGAGTTATGGAGCGTTTTTGCTCACTCCGCATTTGCATATGCCTGGAGATGTTTTCCACCATAACTACGGCGCCATCCACTACCATGCCAAAATCCAATGCACCTAATGACAGTAAGTTTGCCGGAATATGGCTGGTATCAAGAAGAATTGAGGCAAACAAAAGTGAAAACGGGATAGTTAGCGCAACGACCAATGCGCTACGAATGTTTCCTAAAAACATAAACAAAATGGCGACAACCAGTAACATCCCTTCTGTCAGATTATGAAGAACAGTATGTGTGGTGTATTTGACAAGATCACCCCGGTCAAGGTGGCCTACAATTTTAACGCCAGGAGGTAAGACATGATCGTTGAGTTCCTGTACTTTGTCTTCTATGGCCTTGATGGTGACATCGAACTCGGCTCCCTTACGTAACAAAACCACTCCTTCAACAACATCATCGTTATCTATGACCTCACCATTTTCCCTGTGTATGGCTTTGCCTATTTTTCCAAGTCGAATTTTAGGGCCTTGAGTCACTTCGGCAATATCTCTGACTCTTATCGGTGTTGTTCCTTGGACTTTTACTACTGTTGAGGCGATATCGCTTACTTCTTTCATAAGGCCAACCGCTCTAATATTTATCTGCTGGTTTCCTCGTTCGATAAAACTTCCGCCAGCATTAATATTATTGGCAGAAATAGCATTGTTAACATCAGTTATGCTGATGCCATAACTGATTAATTTATTTGGGTCAACTTTTACCTGGTATTCACGAGTTATACCGCCAAATCCAGAAACATCGACAACATTTGGAACGGATTTAAATCGCTTGGGCATTTCCCAATCTTGAATAGCTTTCAGCTCCATAAGGTCGTACTGGGGATTGCTACTGGTCAATGTATACCAATATATTTGACCCACCGGGCTGTAATCAGGTCCTAATACTGAACTTAGATTAGGCGGCAGATTGACTTGAGAAAGCTTTTCCAATACACGTTGACGATTCATGAAGTCATCCGAAGTATCGTCAAAAATTAAAGTGACAACGGAAAGACCGAAAATTGAAACTGAACGCAGATTAGTCAGATGAGGCAGCCCGCCCATTTGGATTTCAATTGGAACGCTAACTTGCTGCTCAACTTCCTCAGCAGCTCGTCCAGGCCATTGAGTGATGACTTGCACCCAGTTATTGGCGACATCAGGATAAGCTTCAACGGGTAAAGTGCGAAAAGAATAGCCTCCCCAAATCATCAAAATAATACCGACAATTGCGACCAGAGCTTTTTGTTTAAGGGAAAAATCGACAATCCGTTGTATCATTATTTAATCCTTCTTGTCATGCGACAGAAATGCCAGTGGATTTTCTGATCTGGCTTCAGCGGAAAATAGTAAAGCGTTTGCAACCACTTTCTCTCCGACCTCAAGACCGGAAGTGATCTGCTGGTTACCATCGCGAGCAACCGAACCAGTCTTGACTTCACGCCGACGGAATTTTTTTTCTTCTTCGGGTATAAAAATCCAGTCTTTGTCGTGTAAACGGTAGATGGCAGTTGCTGGAATAACCAGAATAGGAGTTTTACCCTGTGATGTGAAAATAGCGGTAGCGAACATCCCCGGCAATAGCATGCCGTCAGGATTGTCCAGCTCTATCCTGACTTTTACGCTACGGGTGTTTGGGTCGAGCAAGCTGAAAATATTACTGATTTTGCCTTGTAAAATTTTATCAGGATAAGCATTAATTTTAACCTGAGCATAATCTCCCAATTTTACTTGAGAAAGATTGTTTTCGTAAACATCACACAGCAGCCATACTTTGCTTAAATCGGCGATGGTAAACAAATTCGGAGTAGCATCCAGCGATTTTGCCGCTGCGCCAGCAGTGTAGTTCTGCTCTACGATCACCCCGCTGGCCGGAGCCCGTACGTCGATAAACGGCGACGGATGTTTGGGGTCGGCATTTAACAACCTGACCTGGGTAGTAGCGTTCTCGGTAGTGGCAACGGCGTCCGCCAGATTATCTTCCGCTATCTGGAAATCATTTTGCGAAACCACCGCACCGTGTTCATATAAAAACTTGTTACGGTCATATTGTCTCTGCGCCAGCAATTGATCTGCCTGGGCCTGTTTTAATGCAGCAATCGCGTTAGCCAGATCCGGGCTGTGCATCCTTAATAATAATTGACCGCTTTTTACGGTGTCGCCTAATCTGGTATGAATTTCAACTATGCGGCCACCCGCTAAGGCATTTACAGCCACGGTTCGATTGATATCAGGCGCAATGGAGCCATTGACAGCCAATTCGATTGCTTGTAAATGACTTTCTGCTTTAACCAAAGGAAAGTCTTCAGGATGCGGCATTTCTATTTCATTGCTATCCGTAACAATAACAGCTTGCTCAGATGATTTTGTATCTTCTGTTGAATTGGATTTTTCACAGCCAGCCATCAGGATACATGCGCACATCATAGAAATTACCTGGAAATAGTGGTAGTTCCTAAAAAGATTCACTAAAAAACTCCGATTGATATTGTTATAGGGCGGGTTTGAAAGGAGACGATTAATTTAAGCATTAAACATAGCTCAATTTAATAAACAAACTCATGATTTAGTCCTTCCCAAAATAGATCTTGAATAAGCAAGCTAAGATCTTAAAGAGATGTAAATAAAATTCAGGTTAATCAAAGCTTTTATAAATTCTTGTTAATAGTTTGCCGGAAACTCTTTTTACCATGTTTGGTTTTAATTGGACAAAGCTAAAAAATCAGACAAGTATGACATCAAATTATATCAACTAGCTAGAGTTCAGTTTGTCAACTTAGCATGGCGCTTTGGCAGAAGAATTTGTCATCATGTTAGGTGGCAATAGTAAATTATAGTGAAATGCTGAGCTTTAATTCTTAGGGAATTCTTAAAGAATTTGTTAAAGTTCGATCGCGCCTTAACAAGCCTGGATTAGTTTTTCCTGATATATCTTTCGTTTTTTTACGGCAGTTTGTTTTAAGTAATTGATAATCATGATATTTGTTATATTGCAGATGAGTTGGCGTGGGATTGTTTAATATTAGGAAATAATCTGTAAACTCAGTTGCCATTGATTTTTTTTTTTAATCCTTTAAAGTGAGTACCAGCTAACAAACAATCAGATTCATTTAAAGGGGTGAAAAAATGAAAAACGCAAAGGATCTCTCATTGATCAAATTTAGATTTGGGTTATTGTTAGTCTTATTAGCGACATCAAGTGCTGCTTTTGCTGGCATTTGGACTGACTTTGGCCTCTACTCATTACCGTTACCTGTGGCTGCTTGGGTATTTTTAATATCATTTATGGGATTTTTGGCGCTTCATAAAATTCGTAATTAACAATGTTGATTAATTGGCTCCATATTTAGCATCAGCCGGCTACGATAGTCGGCTTCGCTATTGGCTCGGACAGTAAAAATATTACAAATTCCTGAGATATTCGGCTGTTATATACAATGCGGCAATGGAGCGGGCTTCGCTGCATTCGCCGCTTGCCAGTAACCGGTCAATTTGATTGATATCCCAAGGAATGACTTCCAGCTCTTCCGGTTCATCGCCTTGTAGTTTTTCTTGATACAAATCTTCCGCTAAAATTATATCAATAGTATGCTCCAGATAGGCAGGAGCAAGAGAAACAGTGTGCAATTTACGCAATTTCTTGGCGCCGTAACCAACCTCCTCCTTTAATTCGCGATTTGCGGCTGTTAAAGCATCCTCGCCTGCATCGATTTTACCTTTGGGCAGACCCAGTTCGTATTTGTGCAGACCGGCCGCGTATTCTCTAACCAGCAAGACTGTATGTTGATTCAGCATCGGCACTATCAATACTGCGCCCATTGAAGTGTTGCGAGTCAAGCGTTCATATTGGCGGAATTGGCCGCTGGAGAACTTTAAATCCAAAGTTTCAATGCAAAACTGGCGCGTTTCAGCAATAACAGTTTTTTTGATAATAGTAGGTATTTTTCTGTTCATCGCTGTTTGTTTCCAGTCAACTCCTAGTTTAGGTCTTATCGTAACAGAGTCGACATGGTAACGTGTTAGGTTTTTCGATACTATTTAAATTGACTTTCATTAAACAATCAAAATGGATGACCTGGGATGATTGAGTGGCAAAAAATAGACACCATACTGCTGGATATGGACGGGACCTTACTAGATCTGAACTTTGACAATCACTTTTGGCAGGAGTTTGTGCCTTTAAAGTATGCGCGACTCCATTATATGGCCATTGAAGACGCCAAGTTAGAGTTATTACCCCGTTTCAAGGCGATGGAGGGTAAATTGGAGTGGTACTGCCTGGATTACTGGAGCCAGGAATTGCAATTAAATATAGCGGGCTTAAAACAAGAGCTGTCCGGTTTAATTGCTGTACATCCGCATGTCACGGATTTCCTGGAAGCAGTGCGTATCAGTGGCAAGAGGTTGATCCTGGTGACTAACGCTCATCGTGATAGTTTAAACCTGAAGATGGAAAAAACTTGTCTGCACATTTTTTTTGATGAAATTGTCTGCTCTCATGATTTTGGCATGGCCAAAGAGCAGCCAGGTTTTTGGCATGTCTTGCAAAACAAGCATACTTTTGAAAAACAGCATACATTGCTGGTTGACGATAGTTTGCCGGTGCTTCGTTCTGCGCGGGATTTTGGAATTGATCATTTGATATTAATCAATAAACCGGATAGTCGTCAGGCGCCGAAAAAACATATCACTGAGTTTGTGGGTATTGAGGACTTTCGGGAGCTGATGCCGGTTTTATAGACGGTTTTCGCGGTTTCTGGCGTTGTGAAGATCTAGGGTTGTGTCTGCCTTGCGACGAATTGTGTTCTTTGTGTTCGCGTTTTTCAGGCTTGATGACATTTTCAGCCAGTATCTCCGGCGTAATGATCTGTACTGGGACTTTTTCACCAATATATTGCTCAATATCCGGCATAGAATAAGCATATTCTTCGCAAATGAAACTAATGGCTTCTCCACTGGCGCCAAAGCGGGCAGTTCTACCAATCCGATGCACATAGTCCTCAACATCCTGAGGCAGGTCGTAATTGATGACATGGGAGACATCGGCAATATGCAAACCTCGTGCAGCTACGTCGGTGGCAATCAGGAGGTGCACCCTATTTTCCTGAAAGTCATTCAGTAATTTTTGACGCTTTTCCTGTTGCACGTCTCCACTTAACAAGGCTGTTTTGTGTCCATTGGCTTTTAGATAATCATCCAACTGTTCAGCGCTACGTTTGGTGTTGATAAAAACAATACAGCGTTGCGGTTGCAAATGATTCAGCAAGCCAAGCAAAAGCGGTATTTTTTGCTCATTGGCGGGGCAATAAGCATACTGATTGATGGCTTTGGAGGTAACTTCTTCCGATTCAATACGAACCAGGACAGGGTTATTCATATATTCATAAGCCAGCTCTGTCACTTTATATGACAACGTAGCGGAAAATAGTAAATTCAAGCGCTTTTCAGGAGGCGGCATGCGTCTAAGCAAAAACCGGATATCCTTGATGAAACCCAGGTCAAACATGCGATCGGCTTCATCCATGACTGTCACCTGGATATGGTCAAGGCTGAAAGCGCCTTGCCGGTAAAAATCTATGATTCTGCCGGGAGTGCCGATGATGATATCAACATTACTTTTGATTTTATCCAATTGTTTCTGGTAATCCATGCCGCCATAGATCAAAGCGAATTTCAAATTAAGATAGGTACTTAATGAAAGTGCGTCCTTGTGAATCTGAATTGCCAGCTCGCGAGTGGGGGCGAGAATCAGGGCGCGAGGATTTTTAATCTTTTCGCTTTCGTCGTTGATTAAATGCTGAAAGCTGGCTAGAAGAAAGGTTGCAGTTTTGCCTGTGCCGGTCTGAGCCTGGCCTGCAACATCCTTGCCTCGCAATGCAATAGGCAGCGACTTGTCCTGAATGGGGGTGCAATGAATAAATCCTGCATCCTTCAAGCCTTTGATAATGGAGTCCGAAAGCTCCAGATTGCTAAAACGCGTTTCGGTTAAATGTGTATTGTTCATAGCTACATAGGATACCGTAAAAATAGCTAGTGTTGAAATCGATTGACAATTTGATTGTGCGGAATCTATAGTTTAGTTTTCGCAAACTTAATGGAGAATGGCGTGAGTGAGTTAGTCCTTCATGTGTCTGATGGTGATTTTAATGATAATGTTATTAAATCCGATACCCCGGTTTTGCTGGATTTTTGGGCGGAATGGTGTGGCCCATGCAAAATGATTGCGCCTATCCTTAACGAAGTGGCTGCTGAATTTACCGGCCGATTAACTGTCGCCAAACTGAATATAGATGATAATCCTAAGACTCCGCAACATTATGGAGTGCGTGGTATTCCTACGCTGATGATCTTCAAGAATGGTGAAGTGGAAGCAACCAAAGTTGGAGCCTTGACTAAGTCACAACTGACTTCTTTTATTGAGAGCAATCTCTAAATCAATTAAAACCCCGGACTTATCAAAAAGTTTTTGATAAGTCCGATTTTTGCGCTAGAATACTTTCAGCATATACCTATTATTCAGATCGCTCATATTTGTCCACAATATCCATCTTCTTCAGCAAACGGTTTTCTGCCGCTTTGCGTTTCTTCCACTTCTCTAAAAAAACATGAATCTTACCGAGTTAAAACTAAAACAAGTCAGTGAAATCATAATCATCGCCGAGTCTTTGGGGCTGGAAAATATCGATAGAGCCAGGAAGCAGGAGTTAATCTTCTCCATCTTGAAAAAGCAGGCAAAAAGCGGCGAAGACATCTTTGGCGACGGCGTATTGGAAATATTACAGGATGGTTTCGGATTTTTACGAACGCCGGGAGCTTCCTATTTGGCCGGTCCTGACGATATTTATGTGTCGCCCAGCCAGATTCGCCGCTTTGGATTACGCACCGGCGATACCGTCAGCGGCAAGATTAGACCCCCAAAAGAAGGTGAGCGGTATTTTGCAATGCTTAAGGTTGAGACTATCAATTTTGAATCTCCTGAAAGCACTAAAAACAAAATTTCATTTTCCAACCTGACGCCGCTGTTCGCTAACAAGCGTTTCCGGCTTGAGCAGGGAAACGGCACCAGCGAAGATTTAACGGCGCGTATTATCGATTTAATTGCTCCTATAGGCAAAGGTCAGCGTGGATTAATTGTTTCACCGCCGAAAGCCGGTAAAACCATGATTATGCAAAGCATCGCCCATGCCATTGCCGAAAACAATCCTGAATGTTATTTGATAGTGTTATTGATAGATGAACGGCCTGAAGAGGTGACGGAAATGGAGCGGTGCGTGCGTGGCGAGGTAGTTTCCAGCACATTTGATGAACCTGCTTCCCGGCATGTGCAAGTTGCCGATATGGTTATCGAAAAAGCCCGGAGATTGGTAGAGCACAAGTACGATGTAGTCATTCTGTTAGACTCCATTACCCGTTTAGCCAGAGCCTATAATATGGTGGTGCCGTCTTCGGGCAAGCTATTGTCCGGGGGGGTTGACGCCAATGCCTTGGAAAAGCCAAAACGTTTCTTTGGAGCAGCCAGAAACATTGAGGAAGGCGGAAGTTTGACGATTATTGCTACTGCGCTGGTTGAAACCGGATCAAGAATGGATGAGGTGATTTTTGAAGAATTTAAGGGAACCGGGAACATGGAATTGCATTTGGAGCGGAAAATTGCTGAAAAAAGAATTTATCCTGCCATCAATATTAACCGTTCAGGAACTCGTCGGGAGGAATATCTGGTAGATCCTGACGAGCTGCAAAAAACCTGGATTCTTCGTAAGATTCTGCAACCGATGGATGAGTTGGCTGCTTCTGAGTTTTTGCTGGGTAAATTGAAAGATTTCAAAACCAATGCTGACTTTTTTAATTCTATGAAGCGATAGAAATATTGTTAGGCTGTCGGTACTTTTCAGGCAAATATTCGCAAACAAGCTCGAAAATCCGTTAAAAGTTATTCTTGTCAGGATTACTTCGGGCTTTGATTGTCACCTGAGTTTATCAGGATGGCTTGGACGTTCGTCAAATCAATGATAAGCGCCTCATGTCCCGGCTTCAGATTTAAGCTAGCTAATAAAATAACATTTCAATTTATAATTGTTTTAAATTATTTGCTATATTGTTCGCAGACCTTAATTGAGGAGAATGGCTTTGCGAAACACCAGTAGATTTTTTATTCAGTTTGTCCGATTGGCCGGCCCATTCTGGAATTCTGAAAACAAAACTAAAATACGCGGGCTATCTTTAGCTTTGATTGCTCTGACAGTGCTGCAAATTTCCATATCAGTCATTATTACGGAGTGGAGCGCTTATTTGTTCGATGCGCTTGAACAGCGCTCCATGAGCAGATTGTTTACACAAATTGGCCTGATCATCCTGATTGTTATTGCCAATATGGCTATTACCGCCATACATTTAACTATCAAACGCCGTTTGCAACTCGACTGGCGCGGCTGGTTAACGGATCGTTTGATCAGTCAGTGGATGTTCGAAGGCCGGCATTATCTGGTTACCCATATTTCAGGCGAGCATGACAATCCTGACGGCAGAATTGCTGAAGATATTAGGATTGCTACAGAATACGCTATTGATCTTTTGCATACATTGCTTTATTGCATATTACTGCTGATCAGTTTTACCGAAATACTCTGGTCATTGTCGGGCGTCATCACTCTAAATCTAGGTCTGTTTGAAATGCCAATCCACGGACATCTCGTCTGGTTAAGTTTTATTTATGCTGCTAGCGCATCCATGTTGGGATGGTGGATTGGACGGCCTTTGACAACTGCAACGGATTCCAGGCAGACGGTGGAAGCCAATTTCCGGTTTGCACTGGTCAAAGCCCGGGAAAACTCTCAAGCGATTGCTCTTATACACGGTGAGCGGCATGAAAACCCTCATTTCCACCGTTTGTTTGGCGATATCGTTTCAGCCTGGAATCAGCAAACTATGGCCTGGACCAAAATCATCATGTTCAGTTCGGGCTATTCGGTGATGTCTTTAGCATTCCCCATTCTGGTTGCTGCGCCGCGATATATTTTGGGTAGTATCACTCTGGGTGCGCTAATGCAATCGGCTCAAGCTTTCCAGCAAATGGTTTCTGCGCTTTCCTGGCCGGTAGACAATATGGGTAAGGTAGCGGAATGGCGGGCTTCTGTTGAAAGGGTGCTAGGTTTAAACAAAGCCTTGAATGAATTGGAGCGTGAAATAGCCAGACCGGATTCTCATCGGGTTCAGATAGTGAAATTGGAAGAATCTATACTGCGTTTTCGCGACTTATGTTTAACTAGGCTAGACGGCATTGTCTGCGTGACCTGTCTTAATGAAGAAATTCACGCAGGCGAGCGAGTCTTGATTGATGGCAATGTCTTTACCGGCAACAAATTATTTAAGGCCATTGCAGGTTTATGGCCTTGGGGAGAAGGACGAATCGAGTTACCTGATGATGAAGTGCTGTTTTTCATGCCTTCCCGCACTTATTTGCCTACTGATACATTGAGGGCGGCAGTTTGTTACCCTGCTGACGGCATCAATTTTGAATTAGCATCGATAGAGACTGCATTTGAATTGTCCGGGGTTAAGGAATTGATTCCGCAATTGGATGAAATCGGAGATTGGGAAAGAAATCTTGAACGCGAACAGCAACAGCGTTTAGGTCTGGTTCGGTTATTATTGCATAAGCCTAAGTGGATACTCATGCAGGAGGCTTTTGCTGCGCTTGAACCGGAAGCAGAATTGGAGTTGGTGCGTTTAATCCATAAACTGTTGCCAAATTCAGCTATATTAACGATTTCCAAACAACCGGCAATACAAAAGTTACATTCCCGCAGAATAAATTTGTGTTAATGCTTTTGTCAATAAGCGGATGTTGATGGATAACTCAACTCTCTGGCTGACAATATTGATGGTTTATCAGTCAAAAAATGCAAATAATAATGAGTGATAGCTTTAATCAAAAAACCTCTAAAAAGCTGCGTGGGGTGAATTTAGGAGGCTGGCTGGTTTTAGAAAAATGGATGACGCCCAGTTTATTCTCAAATTTAACTGCCGAAGATGAAACTTCATGGTGTTTGGAGCTTGGAGAAAGGGCTGAACAAACCTTAAGAAATCATTGGGAGAGTTTTATTCAGCATCAGGATTTTGCATGGCTTTCCAGTATAGGAATTAATGCAGTCAGAATTCCGGTTGGGCATTGGATATTCGGCGCGGATTATCCATATCATTCCAGTTACGGTGGGCTAAGATATCCTTATGTAACCGGTGGAATCGCCATACTGGATAAAGCGTTTGAATGGGCTGAGGAATTTGGTCTGAAAGTAGTTTTGGATTTGCATGCAGCGCCCGGATGTCAAAACGGATTTGATAATGGCGGAATCAAGGATGTTTGCGAATGGCATACTCTACCCGAATACAAACAGCACTCTTTGAAAGTTTTGGCAACTCTGGCGGAACGCTATCGGCAACATCCGTCTTTACATGCTATTGAAGTTTTGAATGAGCCGCGTTGGGATATCTCCAGCGCAGTGTTAATGCAATATACTCAAGAGGCTTACTGGCTGATTCGCAACTTTTGTAAGGCTAAAGATGTTGCCGTGGTATTTCATGATGGGTTTCGATCATATCTGGAATATCAGAACTTTATGCAACAACCCGAGTATGAAAATGTGATATTGGATATTCATCGTTACCAATGTTTTGTGCAAGAAGATGTCGATACAGATATTTATGGCCATATCTCCAAGGCCGTGCAAGACTGGAAAAAAGAAGCTGATGAAATCATTCAAAATTCCGGGTGGTGCAGTTATGTTGGAGAGTGGAGCCTGGGGCTTAATCCAAAAATGCTGAATTTATGGGCATTGGGCTGTTATGATTATGCAGAATCGGTAATGGATGGTTTTCAACTGGATGTGGCGTATCGGGCTTATGCAGCTGCTCAGTTAAGCAGTTTTGAGAAATATCTGGGCTGGTTTTTCTGGAGTTATAAAACCGAAGATATGCCGCATTGGAGTTTTCGGGATTGCGTGGCGAAAGGATGGTTGCCCGGCAATTTTTCTTGAACATCCAATTTGCAAACTATATCAGGATGGTTTGCAAATGATATTGATTACACTTGTAAGCAGCGATTTGGTTAGGGTAATATCCGCAAGGAATCAATTAGGACCTGGCGTCATATTTTAGAAAACTTTGCAGTTGTAGTGCAGCGATGGATTCCTGGCTGTTAATATCACGATTACCTTCTTGCCCGTTTTTGACAACATTAAGAAGGAATTCCTTCAGCCCGGAAACTGCTTCCGGTTTTGAACTAAATGGTCCGATATTACCTTCTCTCGCCTGAAAATACCATTTCATTATGCCAGTCTCAGTGTTGATAGTGGAATAAATTCGTTTAGTGTTTAACATAGCCGCTCCCAAAAATTTTGGTTTATCATGTCATATTATTTGATTGTAAATAAGCCCGATCTAAGAGAAGTGTTAATCGCATTACAAAAAATTGATTTTTCCAAGGTTATATCTGAACGGACGCTCATATATTGAATACAATTTTAATGGTTTATGGTCGACAGATATTCCGGAGTTTTGAGTGAAAATTTATTTTAATTTAAAGTCATAGGTAACGACATGAATTTTCTGCGCGCAGCCAGCGCCATCATTTTATTATCGGTAACAACGTCCCCAAGTTTTGCTGAATCGGTTTCAACAGGACTGGATAAGATAGAGCACATTGTGGTCATTTATCTGGAAAATCGTAGTTTCGACAGTTTATTCGGACTTTTTCCCGGTGCTGATGGTTTGGGCAATGCAGCAAAAGCTCCGCTTCAAGTTAATGAGTATGGTAAACCCTATAAAACTTTACCGCCTATCCTAAGCGATAATAAGTTTCCTGATGATTTACCAAACAAACCGTTTGATATTGGTAGATTTGTACCGTTAGATCAAAAACATCCTGACCTCACTCATCGGTTTTTTATTAATCAGATGCAGATAAATGCCGGCCGCAACGACAAATTTGTACAATTGTCGTCAGCGGGGGCATTGAGTCTGGGGTATTACGATCCGTCTCAAACCGCGATGTGGCGGTACGCCAAACAATATACTCTGGCAGATCATTTTTTCCAGGGAGCATTTGGCGGTTCATTTTTGAACCATCAATGGCTGATTTGCGCCTGTACGCCTGAATTCAAAAATGCTTCTCCTTCATTCAGGCATTGGATAAATGACGTCGACACAGGAAAGCCTGTACAGGATCCAATTGTTACCGCAGATGGCTATACTGTTAATACGATACAGCCGTATTTCCCGCCTTTTGATCCATCTCATGATCAAGATAATGAAAACAACCGGTCACCTGCGCTATATCAGCCTACCATTGGTGATCGTTTAACGGAAAAAGCTATCAGTTGGGCATGGTATGCCGGGGACTGGAATCTGGCTGTGGATGGACGAGGCGCTGAGGTCAATTTCCAGTATCATCATCAGCCATTTGTGTTTTATGCCAATTATGCCCCAGGCGCCCAGGCAAGAGCAGATCACTTGAAAGATCGGCTAGACCTGATAGACGCACTGTCAGGAAAAGCCAGCTTACCGCAAGTGGTTTTTTACAAGCCGGCCAGTGCCGATGATGAGCATCCAGGTTATTCAGATATTCTGGCCGCCGATAAGGAAGTGGCGGAAATAGTGGAAGCTATTCGCAATAATAGTGAAATTTGGAAAAGTTCGGCGATCATCATTACCTATGATGAGTATGGTGGATTTTGGGATCATGTAGCCCCACCGGAAATAGATCGTTGGGGGCCTGGAACCAGAGTACCGGCTATTATTATTTCACCGTATGCCAAGAAAGCCTACATTGACCATACAGTTTATGACACTACTTCCATTTTAAAATTGATTGAAAGCCGTTTTAATTTGCAGCCGTTGGCAGACCGAGATGCACGGGCGGCAAATCTATTAAATGCTTTCAATTTTAAGCAGAAATAAGTAATAAGTCTTTAAGAAGAAAGACAACGCAGCACAGCGTAACTGTGCAACGTTGACATTTGAATTTTAGCCCTCTGCCAGGAGATCGCTGTTCTCGTAGGTAAAACGCTTTCTATCTTCTGCCGAGACACCCAATATCTTGGCCATCCAGGGCGGAGGGGCATCGAAAACTTTTTGGAATGACTCCAACTGTTCCTTTGCATCTATCACATCAGGAACTTTAATCGGGTAAATGTCGGCGCGGATAACTTTAGCCGCAGCAGGCCCGCCTATAGATTGCACAAACAATACCTGGCAATCGGAAATCAAATTGACGCGAAAAAGATTTCTATCATCCGCGCTGTCAGCCTCAACTGTGGAACGGATGCCAATCAAACGCATGTCATCTTTGCTTAATTGATAAACTAAAAAGCGTATGCAGGAGCCAAAATGACCATTTAGCATGTTAGCACTGTTAGACGCTATAGCTATGCGGATGGATTGCGGCATATTACCATCCTGATAGGGCATGACATCAGGCAAGCCCTCGTCACCTTCTTCTTCTCCCCATAGATAGCGAACCGCTAATTTAATATTTTCCAGACCTATGCCAATATCTTCCCCATCTTCTTCGCCATCGTGGCTACCGATTCCGGTTTTCAGATTGGTCACAGTAATGCTTTTAAGTTTTTCATCATCCAGTGGTGAGCCGACTTTACTATGTAAAACAGTGATTAGCTTTTGTAAATCGACACCGGGCAATACCCGTGCGGCCAATGCAATACGCAAAGCTAATTCTCTTGGTAATTGAGACATATCGTCCCCCTTTTAAACTGTGTGATGTTGCTTCCAGTCGGCGTATCCGCCAACCATGCTGTATACTTGTGTAAAACCGAAGTCGCTAAACATCTCCGCCATATGTTCGCTGGCATGTCCATGATAGCAATAAATCAGTAGCGGTTTTTGCCTGTCCGCCTTTTTCAATAAACTATCCCGCAATTGTTCATGAACATGTAAAGCATTTTCCAGATGTTCCGCCTGATAGTCTTTTAGCGCCCGGCAGTCCAATATTAACGGTTGTTGATCGTTAATTAACTGTTTTGAGTCAGAAACTGAGATTGAAAAGAATTTTTTCATAACAATTACGCTAGACATGTCAAGAAATTAAACAGGGCCGACTGCCGCATCTTTTTTTACTTCGATGGTTTTGGTTAAAGCTTCTTCCAATGTAGTCGGCTCAGCTTTGATTTTAAAAGTCTTGGCAGCCTCAAACATGGTAATCACCTTGTCTTCAGCGCTTTGTCCTTTTAAGTCGGCTTTTTCAATGTATAAGGCTTCCAAAGTTTCATTCCAGACCATGCCTTCTTTATAAGGCAGCAATTTGAATGTGATGCCTTCATAAACAAATTGCGCAGGAGAAGCGATGTTTTCGACGTACATAACGGTTACTGTTTCCGGAGTCAACGCTTCCTTGTACTTTTCGACAAAAACCGGCAAATGTTCCAATTTAAAAAACAAACCGTTAATGAATAAAATTTTGTCACTGTCAGCCAATATTGCAGATTGATGAATGGTTAGTTCCGGAGTTTTTCTATCACGGATGTTGGTAGAGCCTTCTCTTAATGCTCCTTCTATCAATACCAAATCGCCGCGAAATGCGGAAAGGCCAGGAGTTGTGGTTTTGCCTACTAAAGTAGTAATCCATAAAAGTCCTTGGCTGTCATATTTTTCAAGTAGCATCTGCATTAATCCCCTAAAGATTATAATGAAAGAAAGTGTTTAACTGTATTTAAGCAAAACACTTGCCAGTACAGATAAAACCTTATCAAAGTCAGGGTAGAGTAGTTAGGCAGGCAGATCGAGAATGTGAATCGCTGTAGGAGTTACACGTTTTTAGCTTGATAAATTTCCAACAATGTAGCAAATGCGACAAAACTTGGAAATTATTTTAGTCAGTCATGTAAGATTTAATACTATCGCAATTAACCGTCCAGCCCGAGCCTGAGTCAGATAAAATACCGGAAACTATAAAGGATTGCTTTTACAATATCTTCATGATTAAGATATATGCTATAAGTCAATCATGAATAATGGCATGCTCAGATTGCTGTTTAGGCTTTTGGGCGCCTCTAAAAATTCAAATGTCTAAACCAGACAAGGCGCAAGCAAAAAAATGCGACGCGCATATGAGTGATCTGTAAGGAGTGTTTTTTTGATCGCAACGCAATATGGCAACGACAGTTGGATTTTTAGAGATGCCCGTTAGTCTATTCGGGCCGGAACTGGGTCCTTAATATCTGCAAAACTAAATACTAGGTTCCTTAAAAATTCAAGAGTTGAAGAAAGTTAATAATCATGGCTAAAATTAATATTCAGGAAATGATGGTCAACAGCGGGGTAGCCTTTGGCACCAGCGGAGTGCGCGGATTAGTCGAGCAAATGACCAATCAGGTTTGTGCAGCATACACTTTGGCTTTTCTTAATGAGCTTGGTTTGACGGAACAAAGACAAAAAATTGCTGTGGGCATGGATTTACGCCCTTCCAGTCCGGGTATAGTGGCAGCCTGTGCCGCCGCAATACAGCAAGCTGGATGTGAAGTGGATTTTTGCGGAGTATTGCCGACTCCGGCTTTGGCATTGTACGGGATGGCGCTAGGAATTCCGGCCATCATGATAACAGGCAGCCATATCCCCTTTGATCGCAACGGCATAAAATTCTATACAGCAAAAGGTGAAATCAGCAAAGCGGATGAAATTGCCATTAGTCATGCTCAAGTTGAAGTGGATGAGATCGCCGATGGTCAAGAGGTTCCGGTTGTTAATCCTATGGCCTTACAGCAATATCAGCAGCGCTATCTTAATCTTTTTGCCAAGGATTTGTTGCGCGGCTGGCGTATCGGTGTTTATGAGCACTCCAGTTCGGCACGTGATTGCCTTAAGGAATTGTTAAGTGCATTGGGGGCGGATGTCGTTGGTTTGGCGCGTACCGAGACCTTTGTACCTATCGATACCGAAGCCGTCAGCCAAGAAGACCGTTTGCGCGGTCAAAACTGGTCGGAAGAATATCATCTTGATGCGATTATCTCGACTGATGGCGATGGCGACAGACCGCTGATTGCCGATGAAACCGGTAATTGGCTGAGAGGGGATATCGTCGGACTGTTAACCGCCAAATTTCTGGGCGCCGCAACTGTTGTCACTCCGGTTAGTTGTAATACTGCCATAGAAGCTTCGGGATTGTTTCAAAATATCATTAGAACCCGTATCGGTTCGCCGTATGTGATAGCTGGAATGGAGCAGGCCCAACACCCCGGTTTTGTTAGTGTGGCCGGTTTTGAAGCTAACGGTGGTTTTTTGGCCGGTCAAGGTTTGTCGGTTGGCATACGAGATTTAGCGCCATTGCCAACTCGCGATTCGGTTTTACCGGCGTTAGCGGTGTTGGCTTTGGCTAGCCGGCAAGGGGTAAAAATTTCTACTTTACTAGATGATTTGCCTAAACGTTTCACTGCGAGTGATCGAATACAAAACTTCCCTAGCGATAACAGTAAAGCTTTGCTGGGGCGATTACAATCTGATGAAGCCGCCTGTCTCAGTTTATGGAACGGGGAGCTTGGAAATGTTGTGCACAGCGATTTAACAGATGGCCTGCGACTGACCTTTGAAAATGCGGAAATTGTGCATTTGCGTCCATCCGGTAATGCTCCGGAATTACGCTGTTACGCAGAAGCAGATACCATGCAACGGGCGGAACATTTGGTCAATCTTACGCTGCAGAAAATTTCAGGGCATTTGAGTTGAGCCAATATAATAGATTAAAGATTTTTAGATCATTAAAATTTTTACCCTACTTTGTTTGGAAAAATACATTATGAAAAAACAAATTCTTTTATTGAGTGTATGTTTATTTGCATGCGGTATTGCTTTAGCAGAACAATCTTTGTTTGATACTGCCAATAAGTCGCTTCAAAACAGTCGAAGTACAGAGGATGGGGAGATAAACGAGCAAGCTATTCTTGAAGAACAGGTTAAAGATCACGCTAAACAAACGCCTCAAATGATGGCCCCTGTTGAGGCTAATAAAAGTATTAACAGCCCAAGGCCATTGGACGGCACCGTTGAAATGGAGCCAAACGGTTTAGGAGAGGCTATTAAATCTGTTAAACCAAATTCCGAAGACAAAGGCAAAGTAATGCTTTCAAAGTAATTCAGCATTAAAAATATGCAACAATATTTAGATTTACTTAGTAAAGTTCTGGGTGAAGGTCAGTGCAAGGGGGATAGAACCGGAAGCGGCGCCTTGTCCATATTCGGTCATCAAATGCGTTTTGATTTGGCTGCAGGTTTTCCTTTGCTGACCACCAAAAAACTACACCTGAAATCCATTATTCATGAGTTGTTATGGTTCCTGAGAGGTGAAACGAATATCGCCTATCTAAACGAGCATGGCGTCAGTATTTGGGATGAATGGGCTGACGAGCATGGTGATTTGGGGCCTATTTACGGCAAACAATGGCGGAACTGGCCTGTGGATAATGGTGAATCCATTGATCAAATTTCTCAGGTTGTTCGCCAAATCAGACAAACCCCCAATAGCCGGCGCATGATAGTGTCTTCCTGGAATGTAGCGGATCTACCGGATGAGTCATTGTCACCGCAAGCAAATGTCGCCAATGGCAAAATGGCGTTGGCGGCTTGCCATGCCTTGTTTCAGTTTTATGTTGCAAATGGCAAATTATCTTGCTTGCTGTTCCAGCGTAGTTGCGACACCTTTTTGGGCTTGCCGTTTAACCTGGCCAGTTACGCTTTGCTTACCCATATGATGGCTGATCAGTGTGATTTGGAGGTTGGAGATTTTATTTGGAGTGGCGGAGATGTGCATGTTTATCTGAATCATCTGGAACAGTCCAGATTACAATTAACCCGTCAACCATTAGCTCTGCCGCAATTAAAAATCAAGCGTAAGCCAACCTCGATTTTTGACTATCAATTTGAAGATTTTGAGATATTGGACTATCAAGCTCATCCGGCAATTAAAGCGCCAATTTCGATATAAAAGTGCGTGAATAATCAAATTCGTCTGCAAATTTTCAAATTACTTGCCCAATCTATCCCTAATCCAACTACAGAGCTTCATTACAACTCTCCGTTTGAATTGCTTATTGCTGTGGTATTATCGGCACAAGCTACCGACAAAAGTGTTAATAAGGCAACGGAAAAGCTTTTTGCGGTGGCGAACACGCCGCAGGCAATTTTGGCATTGGGTGAAGCAGCATTAAAAGGATATATTAAAACCATCGGTCTGTTCAACACTAAAGCAGCCAATATCATCAAGCTTTGTGAATCGCTGCTCAAGCATCATCAAGGCAGGGTGCCGGAACAGCGGCAAGCATTGGAAGCCTTGGCCGGAGTTGGTAGAAAGACTGCTAATGTGATTTTAAATACGGCTTTTAATCAACCAGCCATAGCTGTTGATACGCATATTTTTCGGGTATCCAACCGGACTGGCATAGCACAAGGCAAAAATGTACTGGAAGTTGAAAAAAAACTGGATAAAACAGTTCCGGGTCAATATAAAAAGGATGCGCATCATTTGCTGATTCTGCATGGCAGGTATACTTGTATCGCCAGAAAACCACGTTGTCAAAGTTGTTGTATTGCGGACTTGTGTGAATATAAGGAAAAAAATCTAGGTGGTTGATCCATAAATCCTGGATAACCGTCGCGGTATTTAAGATTTAGTTTGCTAAAAATAACAGGCAAGCGGCTTATTTTTGCGTAAATAATGATAGATATTTCATTTTGGTAATACATGAAATCATAATTTTTTGAGTTCCTCTTTAGCTGATTATGCCATAATCCACGTTGAACTACGCTATAACTTGCTTATCCTAAAATATTGCAATACAAAAATAACTATAAATTTCTTTCAAAAGGAAATACGGCCATGAAAAAATTAAAAAAATCCCCACTTGCCATAGCAATGGGCAGCATTGTCATTTCAAGTTTTAGCACTACAGTCAGTGCGGAAGCGAATCCATTTAATTTAACTGAGTTAAATAGCCCTTATATGCAGCTAGCTGCAGCAGACGAGAACAATAACAAAGTTACTCAGGGCGGTTGTGCGTCTTCAGTTACTCCAGCCAAGCCCCAACATGGCAAGCAGCCGGCTACCACCGAGAAAAGTGCTGAAGGCTCTTGCGGAGAAGGAAAATGCGGCGCCATGATGAGCGGCGGTAAAATGAAAAAAGGCATGGAAAATTCCTGCGGCGCTATGATGAAAAACAAAGAAGGTTCTTGCGGTATGATGAACATGAACCATGACGCAGCACCCAATGCCGGAAAATCCAGTGAAATGAGTTGTGGCGCCATGATGAAAGGCAAAGATGGCAGTTGCGGAGCCATGATGAAAAACGGCAGTGGCAGTTGTGGAGCAGCCGTTGATGCTAATAAAGCGGCAGGCAAATAATTCTTTTTTCTCCATTCAAAAAATCAGGATATGGATTTACAGCAACTTGTTATTGATTACGGTTATCTGGCGCTATTTATTGGAACCTTTTTGGAGGGAGAAACCATTTTGGTGATTGCGGGGTTTCTGGCGTTTCGTGGCTATTTAGAGCTTCCGTGGGTGATAGTTTCGGCATTTCTAGGAACCTTTGCCGGAGATCAGACTTTTTTTTATTTGGGCAGATTTAAAGGTATTGCCTTCTTGGAAAAAAGGCCGTTATGGCACAGCAAGACAGATAAAGTATTTGAGATGTTACGCCGCCACCAAATTAAAGTGGTGTTGGGCTTTCGGTTTTTATACGGAATCAGGAATGTCACGCCGTTTGTGATAGGCGCCAGCCGCATGTCTCCCTTTAAGTTTTTTGTGCTTAACTTCTTAGGGGCGCTGGTTTGGGCTATATCAGTCGGTTATTTGGGCTATCAATTTGGCACCATAGCGGAAGCCCTGATGGGAAAAATTCAGAAATACGAAATGTATATTCTGGGTTTGTTGGTAGCAGGTGGCCTGTTCCTGTTTTGGCGTTCTAATAGAAGACCGGAAAAGTGATTGCTATGCTTGGCAGCCGGAATCTTGTTCATGGTGTCGGCTTAGGTTTAAGACGGACATTCCTGAGTGAGATAATTGAACTGCAACCCTCTCAAATCGGTTTTTTTGAAGTGGCGCCGGAAAACTGGATGACTATAGGCGGTAGTCTGGGTAAGCAGTTTAGAGCTATGACAGAGCGTTATGATTTTGTCTGTCATGGCCTGTCCCTTTCTATAGGTGGCTGCGATCCTCTGGATGAAGATTTTGTTCGCGATATCAAGCAATTTATGCAGGAACATGGCATTAAGTTTTACAGCGAACATCTCAGTTATTGTAGTCATCAAGGTCATTTATATGATTTGATGCCGATTCCCTTCACTGCAGAGGCAGTCAAACACACTGCTGAACGTATCCGCCGTGTTCAGGATATTCTGGAACAGAAAATGGCGATAGAAAACATTTCCTATTACGCTGCGCCAGGTCAGGAAATGACAGAAACCGATTTCTTCAATGCTGTTGTTGCCGAAGCAGACTGCGATATCTTGATTGATATTAACAATATCTATGTAAACAGCGTCAATCATGGCTATAACGCCCAAGAGTTTTTAGAAAAAATCCCGGCACAACGTATTGCTTATGCGCATATGGCCGGTCACTATGTGGAAGCGGAAGATTTTTTAATCGATACTCATGGCGCGCCTGTTATTGACACCGTTTGGGATTTATTGCGTCAGGCATACCGATTATATGGGGTTTTCCCAACGCTTTTGGAGCGTGATTTCAATATCCCGGAATTGCCGGAATTACTTGAGGAAGTCGCTGTTATTCATAGCCTGCAACAATCTGAGCAAAACCGGAAGCAGTTAGTCTATGGGCATTGATTTTAGAGCCAAGCAAGCCGAATTTGCATCCTACATCCGCAATCCTGCCCGGAATTCTCCGCCCGCTGATGTCAGTCCGCAACGTATGGCAATGTATCGGGAACTGTTTTTCAATAATATAGACAGTACTTTAAGCGGTAATTTCCCGGTATTGCGCAAGATATTGACTGATCAGCAATGGCAGAATCTAGCAGAGGATTTTTATGCGGAACATCATTGCGATACTCCCCATTTTTCCGAAATTGCTGAAGAGTTTTTAGCTTATCTGCAAAGTCGCCAAAATCCGGAAGACTTCCCGTTTTTATTGGAGCTGGCGCATTACGAGTGGGTAGAAATGGCGTTGGCTATCTCCAAAAGCCAGCCTCAAACCGGTGATGAGGATTTTGTGCAGAATATTCTGCATAGGGAAGTTCTGGTTTCTCCCTTGGCTTGGCCTTTAGCCTATCGATTTCCGGTACAGATGATTTCTCCGGACTATTTGCCGGTGGCGGCCGAACAAACCCCTACCTATCTGATCGTGTATCGAGACCAGCATGACCAAGTGCATTTTATGCAATCTACTGCATTAACCTTAAGAATGCTGCAAATTCTGGATGAACAAAGCGATATCAGCGGAGATGCCTGCTTACATAAATTAATTGAAGAAGCCCAGCATCTCGACCCGCAATTATTATTCAATGAAGGCTTAAAAATCCTTCAGGAAATGGCGGAAAAAGGCATAGTTATTCCGGCAGACGTTTCCTGAAATTGTGGACCCATACCAGTCCATCTTCATTCCAAACCATATTGGCGTGCATTTTTAAAATGATGTCTTTATAGACAGCTAAATTAGGGTAGCCTTCCGTCTGAGCATCAAGGTCTGTCATTTCGCCAATTTTCTGTCTTTCTACGGAAGTAACTTCAAATTCAACGCCCTCCAGTGTAAAAGTCTCACCAGGATAGGCATAAATCCCATCGCGGCGCTGCTGAGTTTTTTCGCCTTTTAATGCGGCTTCAACTAATTTAGGATGGCGAATTAATCTATCGATTTCGCAGTTTTTTTGTGGATAGTCTGTCACTGTTGTATTGCCCTGTTGAAAAAAATATCAGACTAATCTAAACAGTTGATACGATCAAGCAAAATACGTCTAAACCAGTTGATGATATCCAGTTAACCAAGGTTGCAATATGGTGCGGTACATTTAAGCAATGTTTAGAATGCTGATGATTGATATGAATTTCTTGCTTGTCAAGATTGGCTTGTTAAAGCTGATATCTAAAAAAATGTCTTGCAAATCAAAAAAATGAATGTCATAATGCTTTGCTCAATCGCGGGGTGGAGCAGCTTGGTAGCTCGTCGGGCTCATAACCCGAAGGTCGTAGGTTCAAATCCTGCCCCCGCTACCAGACAAGATAAGGGTTTAGATCAAAATGTCTAAGCCCTTTTTTGTGTCTGATGGTTTTATTTGGGCACTTTGTTGGCAAATTCGGGGAATAGATATCAACTTTTATTGGTCCCGGTATTTACTGGCATGCTTGCTATGCTTTATGATCTAAATGCTTTTATGAGAGTCCACCAAGCCGTCTTGATTTTCTGAGAGGATATTTATGATCGAAAACCTACAAAGCATAGCCAAAAAGCCTGAAGGTTATCATCCAGCATCTTCCGGCTTTATAAGAATCAGGCAAAAAACACTGCCGCAATAAAAGCATTGAAAAAGAGAATTCTTTTTTCTGGCATATACAGAAGCAATCGATTTAATATCGATGCGGCTTACAAGGCATTTGCCGGAGTTACCTTCAAATAATAGCCTTGCCCAAGGCAGTTCAATGGTTGTCAAAATAACAACTGCACTAAAAAATGCTCTTGAAGCCGACGGGCTTGATAGCGATTTGTTTTGCCAATCTATATCCTATCTGAACCTGATGCGCATGAAATTGCGCAAATGAACGAGCCAAAACATAAAGCAATCATGGACGGCTTTGCAAATATTGCCGAAGCCTTTCTTTTTGATGGTAGAGTCATTGCTTAGCCTAGGCGCGATAAAGTATATAAAGAAATAAACCAAAAAAGGCCGCAGTGGCGGCCTTTAAAGAAATGTAAAAAGAAGTTTATTGTTCAAACAGATTATTTGTCATATTTTCTTGGTGCTTTTTCGAGCGCTTCAAACCAAGCTAGAATCGCTGCCTGGGTTGACCAATACACTTTATTTGCCGGCAGATCGGCAAGGTTTCCAGCATAAGCATAAACCGGATTTGTCCAGGTTGGCTGACCTTCAAAGTCCAGCCTATCCCAGCCAATGTGGTGCGAAATATGCCAATTTAGATCTCCAGGGCTGACTAACAATCTCTCGCATACAGCTTGCAAAGTTTTACCAAACCACACCAGCCATTGCCAAAAACCGGCGCCTTGATTAGGTGGCAGCACACCATAAAATCGTGCATGCGACAGCTCCCATTGGCGGTTTAAGGGTGCTGCAACCTCAATTAACCATTTGTGCCGGCTAAACAACTCCAGCAAGAAGCCAATATTGCCTAATAAGGCGGCAGCCAATACAAGGATGAGAAAATCAATGAGCAGATGATTTTGCCATACACACAGTAAAATAATCGCCCATATCAACCAAGCCGCCAAACTGCGTAACCATTCAACTTTACTGGCAAAATTGCTTCTAAGCCGTTTCAGCAATAATTTGAAATGCAATTTGGGGTTAAACAGTGCTTTCCAAAATTTCCGCCAAGAAGTTGCTACGGTATCACCCTGTTGAAAACCTAAACCTTGCAGCAGTGTTGCATCAGGGTCTAGGCCTGGCCGTGCAAAAGTTTCTATGCCGTGATGGTCACCATGCGCATTTGCATACTGGTTGACTGATTGTCTTAGGGTTAGTATTCCCACCAGTTCGGCGATAATTACGCCTAACCAGCGCGGCTGCACCCCTTGTTCATGCATAGTATGATGAATAAAAACCGATGCGCCATAAAGTTGGGCGTTTGCCAAGAACAAAATACACAGTAAAATGCCGGCTAAATCAAATATTAAGTCCATAAGTCACCTCCGGTAAAGAGATCGTTAAGCAATAAAGCGCCCAAAGTGGCGGCGATATAAATTTGCGCGATTAAGGCGAGTGCGCGTTGCCAAGGCCGCCAAATTAATAGTGGAACTTGTTTAGTTAGTGCAACACCAGTAAGCCAAGTCCAAAATCCTTGGGTAAATCCAGGAAAACGTTTTTGCAGTTGTTGGCGTATGCATTGTGGATCGGAATCCCGTTGCTTTGGTTGATTGTTCATAAGTGTTCTCGCAATTGATTAAAAGGATCAAACCATGGCCATGATTTTTGTTTTGCATGCGGGATGTATTTTGCCTAGACATTTTGGACAATGAGGGCATGTCTAAAATATCTTTTTTGTACGAACGAAATGCATTGCGGTTTTTTATTAACTATATGATTTAATTAATAATTAGTTTTATCTCGATCTGGCTGTTTGCATGGCGGGATTAATAGATTGTAAAAATTAGCTAGTAATCTTTTAATTAGGGACAAATGCGGACAAATAAGGACATATCATCGGAAATAAGGAGTATCTTCTAATATGAACGGCCTAGAACTACGCACATCAGAGCGGAAAGAAGCTTTTGTTGCTTTTTTAAAAGGAAAAGTTAATTCTGAAAATAAGAAAAAATTGACTGAGAATGCAAAAAAGCGTTATTTCGAAGTTAAGACATTGCCAGATACTATTCAATGTAAGTCCTGGGAGGAGGAGCTTTTCAAAACCCTAGGCACTAATGAAACGGAATGGGAACAATTTTATGAAAATTACCTAAAAGCCAACCCAGAGACTAATAATATTGAGCAACAGGGCTTTAAAAATGCTCAGGTTAGCAATCAAGTTAGTCCATCCGCATCTCAGCCATCAAAAAAGGCTAAGTCAGTGCAAACTAAAAATAATTACCCCATACATGCTTATTTATCATACAGAATTCAAAGGGATAAAACGGCCCGAGATCGATTGAAATACCTGTGTATAGAGCAAAATATCAGCCTGTTTTGTGCTGAGAACGATATCAATCCAGGTGACAGCTTGATTAAGTTCATGGATGATTTGAGTGCTGCCCGCTGCGTATTCCTATTTCTAAGTCCGGAATATTTTAAGTCTGCTTACACCTTGTACGAATTGATATGTATAAATGAAAGAGGCGATCTAGACCGAAGATTTATTATACCCTTGCGACTGACAGAAACCATGGTTGCTAACCAATGGACTGCCGCGAAAAACTGCTTTGACGGCGACGAAGCTCTGCGCAATGAACTGGCTCGGCTATTAAGGGTAAAAAATACTGAACATGCCGCTATCTGGCAACGCGTAAATGCGGCTTGGGATAACATCATTTTTAAACATCTCGACATGCTCAATACCTCACTGAAAAATGCAGATGCTGAGGAAAAGCTTGTAAACTTGATAGAGAAGTTAACGGATGAAATTGATTTAATGATTTCTGAGTCTGCGAAAAAACTAGACACTATGGTTGGTCAGGAAATTCAAGAAATCTTAAAAAATGAAAATATTCCCACAAAACAATTAGCTGAACAATGGCAGCTTAATTCAACCGATATTAAAAGTATCGTTGAATATGGAATACTGACAAAGCCAGTAATAGAAGTCTTGGGTTCGCTACGTACTTTAACCCAAAAATTGGAAAACCAACTGCATGCAGGGACAGTTACTGCTAAGGATGATTATTTTTTCGATGTAGGGCAATTGTGTGGATGGCTGATACTTAAAACAGTTAATCCGGTCTGGTGGTTTAATAAACAGCATTTATTGCAGGAAAATGCAAACCATAGCGCCACTACAACATTTAATTTACAAAATCCAACTTATATAGAAGTGTTGATATCCCGCAGTTTATTAAAAAGTGCACAATTTAAAATAGATAATGAAAGCAGAATTAGGCCGGAAAGGAAAGTAAACGAGTTGTTGTTATTTGATAGCGTTTCAGCCGCTGCAGTAAAAAAACAACTGTTGACCCCAATATGGAAGGATTTACGTCCTGGTGCTTTTAAAGCCCCGGAGAATGTTGAAACTTTGTTGAAGGATATTATTTTAACCGCTAGATCATTAATGATAGGTAGAAAAAATGTGATAGACGGAAAAAATGTGCCAATTTTTTATTTAGTCTCAAACGATTATCTACAAACACTAAAAAACACAGATTGGTTTGCTGATGCCGAGCAAAAACTTAAAGGTTATTTGTATTTTATAAGCTACGATGAAGCGACAAACAAACCCAATGATCAACCCTGTATAGAAGAACAGGAACTATTGCTTGAAACAGTAGCGACTATATTGCGTTTGAAAAATCCCAAAGGTACGCCAAATGAATAAGCCTCCCCAACTCGAAGACTTTCTGCCTGCTGAATTAAAAGTCAGCAATCCCCTGCGCAAACTACACCATATTTTTGATAAAGCCGATTGTTTGGCGCTCTGGGCGGCTTATGCGGCTGGTCGGCCTTTATTGGTGCGCGGCAAGCCAGGCACCGGAAAAAGTCAGCTGGCTAGAGCGATTGCAGAACAGTTAGGTTGGGCTTTCGTCAGCGAAGTGGTGCGCGGCAACACCGAATTGAGTGATCTGCATTGGCATTTCGATGCCATCGCCCGCTTGGGGGAAGCCCAAGCACGAGCAGGACAAGCCAGAGACACTGAACAGCCCGACCCGCTGAATCCCATCAAATTTTTAGCCCCCGGCGCATTCTGGTGGGCATTCAACTGGCAGACTGCGCAGCAGCAATATAAAAACTCATCTGCCCATTTGCGGCCTATACCCGAATTTCCGGCCCAGCAATGGGAACCGCAAACGGGCGGTGTGGTGTTGCTGCTGGATGAAATAGACAAAGCCGAACCGGATTTGCCCAATGGCTTATTAGAAACCTTGGGCCAGTATGAATTTACCGTGCCTTATCTGGATCAAGCCAGTTCAGACACTCCACACATAAACCCAATTAAAGCGGATAGCTCGCGCTTACTAGTCATCATCACCACTAACGAAGAACGCGAATTACCCAAAGCTTTTGTGCGGCGCTGTTTTGTGCATACTTTAAAGCTGGAAGAATCCCCTGATTTAATCAATCCGGACACTGGGCGCCCCATCCAAAAACGCTACGACTGGCTGATACAGCGCGGAAGATTGCATTTTAGTGAGCAAATCGAGGAACCGGTCTATCTAAAGGCTGCCGAATTATTATGGAAAGATCGTTCGGAGGCCCCGCATACCCAATATCCACCAGGCTTGGCAGAATATATAGATTTGTTGAATGCGCTAAAAAGTTTGCCCCATCAGCTACAAACAGAGCGCTTGGACGCTATTGCCAAATACGCCCTAAAAAAAGATTTGGAGCAATAAGTCATGGCCTGGAGTCGGCTAGCCTTAGTTCAGGCCGCAGATGACCCGCAAGCTTTAGCTGAACTGGCTGAGGTGTTTGGTTACGCCAAAGAGCCGGACCCGGAGGTAGAGAGTCATCAGCGCCTAACACAGGTCGGCACACAATCAGCCGTTAGCCTTGGTCAAAACCAGGCCAGGGACGACACGGTTTACCAACGCCCACCCGCCCGTTTTTTAAGGATTAATAAAATAAGCAAAACCGAGCCTGACCCTAAAGACAGACAGGCGCCCAGCTATTTATCCGATCCGGCTATTCGTTTGCAAGCTCAGAAGGGCGGCGCCTACCAATTTGCCGCGCCTCAGCCACTGATGCCGATCGCCCGGTTGCTGCCTTTATTGTTCAATAGTTTGGCGCAAGCCAAAGCCGGCCGGAGCTTGGATCATCGCCAGTTAATAAAACGCATTGCCCAGGGCAAACCTTTGCAACATTTGCCTAAACAAGTACGGCTGCGCTGGCCGCAACGCTTGCAAATTATTGTCGATACCAGTGACCGACTGGAACCCTATTGGACGGATTTTGCCGCAATAGTCAAACAATTGCGCACCTTGCTTGGTCAAGAAGCGTTGGAAGTGCTACGTTTTGATGAGCAAACTTTGGGCGATAGCGAGTGTTATTGTCAACCCTGGCCAACGGCAGAGCAGCCGCAATGGCGGCTTTGGCAAGCGCCGCCAGCCGATGTGGCGGTGTTGATACTCGGCGACTTAGGCTATGCCGACAGCCGGGCCAGTGTAGCATGGCGTCGCCAGCTTGCGGCTTTGCAAAACCATCCCAGCCCAATATTGACTTTAAACCCGGCTTCTGCAAGCGGCACAGACAAACGGCTCTGCCGGCAATTTAAACTCACTCCCTTCAACGACAGTTATCCTGTACCTCGCCACCCGCTAACAACGGGTTTTTCTTTTTCGGAACCATCAGCGCCGGCTATCAAAGACATGCTCACCTGGCTGGCGCAACTACCTCTGATTGATACCGGCTTATTACGCCGTTTGCGCCTAGCTATGCAATGGGGCGATAGCAGCTTGGAAACGCTGATTTGGAATCATCCGGCTATACGTGATATTGGCTTGGGGCGGTGTTTAGCGCCGGACTACGCAAAAACCTGTCAAAGCTTGCTTCAGCAGAAGTTAGCGGGTAGTGATAAGGCCAAGCTATTTTGGGAGATCGTTGCCGACCATCATCAAACCGCCTACCAAGGTTTGCGGCAATTGGAAATTTTTAAACAGTGTTTATCAGAACAGCAAGCCCTGCCCGATGATACGCGCGAGTATTTTCAGGCTTTGTGTAAAGCTGGCTTGCAAAGCGCCAGTAATCCGGCAAAACAACATTTATTGCGCGGGCAAGGTCGTACGGTGCTGGCATTTTTGCCGGATTCGATCTGGAACAGCCAGTTTAGTGTACTGGCTGCCGACTTTAGTCAGTTGGCTTACGACCTTTACGCTGTCACACATGAAGACGAAATACGTAACAAACAATTGCCGCAACAACTACCCCCAGGCTTTAATCCGGAGCGCTTGTTATGGGTGGCTCCTCCCACCAACACAGAAGAAAAACAAGTCTGGCATCTTGTCCAACTGGGTGATCAAGGGCAAATTTATTGTGGGCCTTGCAGTATAGACAACGAGCCGCAAGTTATAACTTTTAACCTGGAAGTAGGCTCAGACTTACCACCTCGTTTGACGCTGAGCAATGTTAACGAAACCTATCTGCACAAGCAGGGTTATACCGTTACGCTTGCAGAAAACGCCACAGCAATATTGGCCTGCAGAGGCTTAAGCGTAGAGATTGAAAGCATCCTGCGGCCTACTTGGG
Source organism: uncultured Pseudomonadota bacterium (assembly GCA_963741375.1). GTDB lineage: Bacteria > Pseudomonadota > Gammaproteobacteria > Methylococcales > Methylomonadaceae > Methylomonas. Next base: position 5,910 of record CAVUMJ010000189.1, on the reverse strand, counting down.
CCAGCCGTATCTGGCGTAATGTACAGGGCTTATGGTGTAGCATCCCCTGGTTGCAGCAAGAGCTGGACGTATTTTGGCAAGTCACAGACAATGCTGAGCAGGCAGCCTGGCGTTGGCCGGCGCCGTTTGCGGAAGACGAATTGGGTTTGTATGTCGATTTAAACGTAAAAAATGCCACCCAGCGCTTCCGCTGGATAAAGCCCGGCAGTTTTTGGATGGGTAGCCCTGTAGCTGAGGTGGATAGGGAATGGGGGGGGAATGAAAGCGGCAAAGGTACAGAAACTCTGCATCAAGTGACCCTTAGTCAAGGCTTTTGGTTGGCAGATACCGCAGTCAGCCAAATTTTTTGGCTGACTGTGATGGGTCAAAACCCAAGCAAATTTACCGATAACCTTGAAAATCCGGTAGAACAAGTCAGTTGGCAGGATGCGCAGCAATTTATAGCCAAACTGAACAGCCTGTTTCCAGGGTTGTTAGCCACGTTACCTACGGAAGCGCAATGGGAATATGCTTGCCGGGCTGGTACGCAAACGCCTTTTTCTTTTGGGGATAATATTAGCCCGGAACAGGTTAATTATCATGGAAACTTTCCTTATGCCGAAGGCAGAAAAGGTTTGTATAGACAGCAAACCGTTCCGGTTAAATCCTTGCCTGCTAATTCTTGGGGGCTGTATCAAATGCACGGCAATGTGTATGAATGGTGTGCTGATGCTTGGCAACAAGATGTATCAGCTGAGCCAGTGACTGATCCTGAGTATCGCGGCAATGATCTCGGCTCCGCCCGCGTTGTGCGTGGCGGCTCCTGGAGCGGCGACGGCTGGTTTGTCCGTTCCGCTGACCGCTTCAGGCTCTCGCCTGACTTTCGTGACAGCTACTTGGGTTTCCGTCTCGCCCTAGGTCATGCAGAGTTCAGTTCAGGTTCTGGAAGTAAGTTCACTCAGGAGCTAGCTGTAGACACGGGCTTGGACAGCCGCGTCGCGGAGCAGCGGCAGTCCAGGCCTGTGTCTACAGCGGGGGCAAAATCAGTGGCAGATTGGTCGTCTCAGCTTAAAAAATTGTTTAGCCAAGGAGATAAAAATAAGAAATGAAACTTAAGTTTTTCCAAATTTTGGTTGGCGACCCGCTAGCCGCAGAAACTGAGTTAAATGCCTTTGTTGCTCAACATCGTGTTACACATGTTGACAGGCAGTTTGTGGATGATGCCGGCAATAGCTTTTGGGCTATTTGCGTTACATGGCTGGATAGTCATGAATGACCAGATCGTCATCCTGTCTTGCATTGATGTAAGCAAACAACAAGACCGCCGGTACGTTAGTCATAGGTGCGGATGCCCTGTAAACGCCTGCCGGACGGTCGCCTTATTGCAGGTTTATCCGAGTTCCAACCCGTATCAAAATGCCGTCTAATGAGTTATTCGTTAAAACTTTCCCCTCCACAATTTCCTTATCCCCAGGTTTCTGACTGGGGTGAAGACCGTCACGGCTTATGGCAAGCGTTTACTTATCAGGGCATACGTTTGGCTTTTCGCTGGATTCCGCCGGGCTGTTTTATGATGGGTTCAAATACGGATGAGCCAGGTCGATTTGATAATGAAGATTTACATCCCGTTACGCTCAGTAAGGGGTTTTGGTTGGCGGAAACTACTGTGACTCAGGCGCTCTGGCAAGCCGTGATGGGTAGCAATCCCAGTGATTTTAAGGGTGAGCAGCGACCAGTGGAGAAAGTTAGTTATGAAAATGTGAGCGCCTTTATTCAGCAACTTGAGCTATTAGTACCCAATTTACTTGTCCGTCTGCCGTGGGAGGCCGAATGGGAATATGCCTGTCGCGCGGGGAGGCAAACGCCGTTTAATTTTGCCGGTGAATTGACGTTGGATAAAGTCAATTATCGGGGAATATGGAAATGGAGCGATGAAGAATGGGGTGAAGGCGCCAAGCAGCAAACAGCCGAGGTAAAGTCTTATCCCTGTAATGACTGGGGTTTGTATGAAATGCATGGTAATGTTTGGGAATGGTGTGAGGATGTTTGGAAAGAGCGTTTGGGTTTCGAAGCAGTTGTTGACCCTTGGCAGTCTTCGGCAGTGGATAGGGACTCCGCCCGCGTTGTGCGTGGCGGCTCCTGGAGCTTCGGCGGCGGGGATGTCCGTTCCGCTTACCGCAGCAGGAGCGCGCCTGACTTTCGTAACGACGACTTGGGTTTCCGTCTCGCCCTAGGTCATGCTAGTCAGGGATAAGGAGGCGGAGCTAGAGCTAGTTGCCGCTAATACGGACAGCCGCGTCGCGGAGCAGCGGCAGGCCGTGTTAGCGGCGGCTAGCCTGTAACTGCGATTATGCTAAGCTAAATCACGGGCAGTTTTTCTCACAAGTGGCAACTGCACTTGAAAAGCTGATTTTTTGTTTATAATGCAACACGTCATGTTGCATCCGTGTTGGCTAGGCAGCAAGTTGCAATCCTTTGCATACGTCAAAACTATAAATAATCGCGCTCGTTAACTTTTAACTTTTTCATGAAACCGGTAAGTAAAATCAACAAGGTTTTTATAGGTTTTTGCTTGATCGAAAATCGGTCCGGTAAAATCGGATACCAATATCAGTTGCGATAGGATTCCATAAGCTGTTATATCCAGCGACGACGGTTGCTCGCCGAAAAAATAAGTTTTAGCGCCTAACAAATTTGCTAAAGCTAATAAATCCGCATTTCCTAGTTCCAGAATTTCCTGATCGGAGTGTCGGCCCATGCCGTGTTTGTTTATGTTTTGTTTGACATCTCCATGGGCTTTAAACGCAATGAGTTTGTTAAGGGGAAACGGTATGGCGCCAAAAAATAGCCGATTCAAAACTTCCTTATTATGAGGGAGCAGCCAACGGGCATGAATCATGACCCAATAGAGATTTTCATCGATCATTTTGATAAAGGCGTGGGCAATGGCTTGATCGGTAGCGCTTAAATGCCCATCAATTTTGTCGCCATAGTTTTCTTTTAGATATTTCAATATAAAGCTGGAATCGGCAATCACTTTGCCGTTGTCTTCGATAAAAGGCAATTTACCTTTTGGCGCTTTACGTAAATTTTGCGCACCACTGTATGTTTCATAGGTTATCCCGGCTAACTTCATATAAGTTTCAACCTTGACGCAAAACGGGCTGGCGTCGCACACATCGCCTATCGGCCCAAAGTTGTAGAGTTTAATCATGGTGTTTTCCCTGGGGTGTAGTGGAGAGATTCGGCAATTGAATTTGGTTTATCTTAACAATAAACGCAACGTTTTAAACGTGAAGATTTTAGCTGGTTACCAGGCTGTTTCCGTAAGAAACAGACTAAATGCCGCTATTCGATATGGTTAACCAGCAAAATCGGCTAAAAAAGCTTATGGCTGCTTTGGATCAAATAAATCGAATCCCTGACAAAAACTTTTTTTGCGCTGGCTGCGTCTTCAGCATGGTCATTCTGCTTATTGCTGAATTAATAAAACACAAACCGTTACCAATCGAGAGTTGCAATCTTTAATGCCGGAATTTCTATTATTGAAGTGAGACTAACCTGGATATCTAAACAATTTAAGCTATATTTTTCTTTAATAATTGAGAAATTAGTGCGGAAGGTTGGTTAAGCGACCCAATACACTATTGGCAGAATACCGGAAAAGGTTAATAGTATTTGTGTTGAGTATCACTATGAAACCTGAAAATACCTGGTTTGGGGACTCATTGGTATGAAGTGATGGAGCAATCACACTCTACAATATGTTGAATGTTTACGGTAGTCGGCTAAAGGCTGGCAAGATGCCTGTCGCCGTATTGTAACATCTTTTGATTACTATCCCGAACTAGGCGCTGATGTTAGTTGCCTAACTGTATGGTGTTGTCTAATTTATCTCATGCAAAGTGAATGCAAAACTATTCTTTTCAGACAGATGGAGTTAACTATGCGAGCAATCATAAAATTAAAGATACATTTTCTACACATTCAAAGACAATTTTTAAACGGAACGATGTTGGCTGCCTCATTGAGTTTTTCCGGCGCAGCTCAAGCTCAATTGACCCCTCAAACCATAGACGGCGCTAATGTTGTTTCTGATGCCGCTATCCAGGCATCTTGGACGGCTGATGCTAATCTGTTAGGTACAATGGAAGCCAATGCCATTGCGCAAAATGGAAGTGACGCAAGCTTGATCCAGACCATTATCAATGCCTCTACAGGTGGCTCCATTAATGATACGCCTAATTATTTGGACGGTTCATATAACAATTATGATGGTGCGCTTGGTTTACCATATTCAGGGCAATATGTTTTATCGGCTGCGGATTTTGGTTCCGGCGGTTTGGTTGACTGGTGGGGAGCTAATGCATTTGTCAATTATTTGAATGCGACTGATTATGCCGGATCAAATCAGTGGTCTTTGCCTAGCGCTGGCAATATTCCGCAAGCCGGCTACAATGCGACAAATAGCCAACTGGGTGAACTATTCTACAATGAGTTGGGCGGAGTGGCTGGAACGTCTTTAGCTGCTGTGAATAATGCTAATTATTCTCTATTTTCTAATGTGCAAAATGGATACTGGTCAGGAACGGAAAATGCCAGCAATCCCACTAATTCTTGGTATTTCTTTACTAATTACGGCAGCCAAGGCATTTCCAATAAAACTGTGGAGTTTTATGCCTGGGCGGTTAGCAATGATAATGTTTCTAACTATAATGTTGCGGCCGTTCCGCTACCTGGAGCTGTATGGCTTTTCGGTTCTGTTTTAGTTAGCTTTGGTATGTCCAGCAAACGCAATAAACCTGCTTGATCAGTGTTTGAAATTAAGTATTAACGCGCTGTCAGGCAAATACGAAATCAATATTTTTACCGGCATCTATTTTCTTGTCAAAATTTCTCTGTTCTCCAAATAAGACAAGACTTGAGAGACACTGCTTTCTAAAGAAAGGTTTCCTGTATCAATAACCAGCTCAGGGTTAATAGGGGGTTCATAGGGAGAAGAGATGCCGGTAAATTGCAAAATCTTCCCATGCCTGGCTTTTTCATATAAACCTTTAACGTCTCGTTGTTCGCAAACTGTAATATCGCATTTGCAATAAATCTCAATAAAATCCTCAGGCGCAACTAATTTTCTGGCTAATTGCCTTTCGGCTATAAAAGGAGAGATAAAAGCAGTTAAAGTAATAATTCCGGCCTCTAACATCAGGTGGGCAACTTCAGCAATTCTGCGGATATTCTCTCTTCTGTCAGCGACACTAAAACCCAGGTCACCACACAAACCTTGTCTGATGTTGTCGCCATCCAAAACAAAGGTGCGGCAACCCGACTGATACAACTGCTTTTCCACTTCATGGGCTAATGTAGACTTGCCCGCACCCGACAGACCGGTAAACCACATAATCACTGAACGATGTTGATTAATCTGTTGCCTTTGCTGGCGAGTTACAATCGCCTGATGTTTTGTTGTATTTGAGCTGATTGTTGCCATGAATTTATTGATTAATAGCTTGCTTGATAATGAGTATCACACTTCACGTCGTATTGGCTCGCCAGTGTAATTTTGTTGAAAACCACAATAGCAAGTACTTTCGGAGCTTCCAAAATATTTGCGTTCATGTATTCTTGGTCTAAGATCTGAAAAGTTTAAAATCAATTTTAAGTAGCCAGCTATTCTAATCGTCTTAAAACAGTAATGGGGGGAAGTTTGACGATGTTTCTAACGCCAAAATATCCGGCAATACTGATAGCCAGGCTACTGAGTATGGGCAGGACAATCCAAAGGTATGGACTGGCTTGGTAGTCTATATGCATGATGCGTGTATACATCACATACGATAAGGCTTCACTGGCGATAACAGCCAGTATGCCGGCCATACCGCCTAGTAACATAAATTCGATCAAATGGATACTTCTTAACAAGCTAATACGGGC